>NZ_LZKK01000001.1 GCF_001672815.1 Mycobacterium sp. E796
CCGACGGATCTGGTGCCGGCATCTACCAACCCGAGGGGTCCGCGGGCTTTTCGTGCCTGCCGCCGCCGGACTCGGTGAGCTCCCTCGGGCCCGTGGCGGCCTTCTCGTGGCCGGGGGTGAGCGCGGTGCGCGTCTCCTTGACCGATTCGATGGTCTGCCGCGGGCCGCGGATGCGGCGGACCTTCAGGAAGCCCAGCAAGCCGAGGACGGCGCCGACAACCACCATGATCCCGAACACGATCAGGAACGCGACCCAGCGCCACAGCCATTCGTCGAGCAGCTCGGCGAGGAAGAAAAAGAAGAAGAACGTGGAGTAGAACAGCACCACCAGCGCACCGATGAAATAGACGCTGCCGGTCAGGCCCTTCTTGACGTCCCGGGTGATCTCGGATCGGGCCAGTTCGACCTCGGCGCGGACCAGGGTGGACATCTGCGCTGTGGCGTCTTTGATCAGGTCACCGATTGACGGCTCGGCCGGCTTGGCGTGCGGGTCGGCCAACGGAATCGTGGTCAGGGTGCTGGGCACACCGTTGTTGCGATCGTCTTTGCTCACGGACCGTCCTCTCGGTTCTCTCGTCGCGGTTCATGTTGCCATGCGGCCCGGTGGCAGACGAGGCCAGCTGAAGGCCCCGCGGGACCACGGAGTTCGGCGCCGGGACAGCGAAACGGCCGCCGCGGCGACGGGCGGGTCGATCCCTTTGAGCGGGAAAGGAATATGGCAGGGCACCGGGTTGCGCCGTCGCCGCTGGCGAATCCGCCACCCTGGCCGACTACACTGACCAGGCCGCTCAGGATGTCCGACCGCTCGATGGGGGTGTTGCTTTGCAGACGGCCTACCGTTGCTACAAGGCGGCGATGGTGGCCGTGCTGGTGGCCCTGATCAGCGTCCCGGCCAAGGCGGCCGCCGACGACCGGATCCCGATGGGCGGCGGAGCCGGCATCGTCATCAATGGGGACACGATGTGCACCCTGACGACAATCGGCACCGACGCCGCCGGGGAGTTGATCGGCTTCACCTCGGCGCACTGCGGGGGTCCCGGCGCGCAGGTCGCGGCCGAGGCCGCCCAGGATCGCGGCCCGCTGGGCGTGATGGTCGCAGGCAACGACAATTTGGACTACGCGGTGATCAAGTTCGATCCGGTCAAGGTGGCGCCGGTGGCCAGCTACAACGGCTTTGTGATCAGCGGCATCGGACCGGATCCGACGTTCGGGCAGGTGGCCTGCAAGCAGGGCCGCACCACGGGCAACTCCTGCGGCGTCACCTGGGGGCCGGGCCAGGACCCGGGCACCATCGTCATGCAGGTATGCGGTCAACCCGGTGACTCCGGGGCCCCCGTCACCGTCAACAACCTGCTGGTCGGCATGATTCACGGCGCGTTCAGCGACAACCTGCCGACGTGCATCATCAAGTACATCCCGCTGCACACCCCGGCGGTGGTGCAGTCGTTCAACGCGATCCTGGCCGACGTCAACGCCAAGCACCGGCCCGGTGCCGGGTTCGCGCCGCTACCGGCCTGAGCTACTTCGCGCTCCTGATCGCGTCGAACACGCCGGGGTCCAGCAGCGTCGACGTGTCACCCAGCTCGCGTTTTTCGGCGACGTCGCGCAGCAGCCGGCGCATTATCTTGCCGCTGCGGGTCTTGGGCAGTTCGGGCACCACGTGGATCTCGCGCGGCTTGGCGATGGGGGATATCTCCCGGGCCACCTCGGCGCGCAGCTCCTCGACGATCCCGTCGTGCACCTGGTACTCGGCGCACAAGACGACGAACGCGCAGACGGCTTGGCCCGTGGTCTCGTCGGCCTTCGCGACTACCGCCGCCTCGGCCACTCCGTGGTGGCCGACGAGCGCCGACTCCAATTCGGCGCTCGAGAGCCGGTGCCCCGACACGTTCATCACGTCGTCGATGCGGCCCACCACCCAGATCGCGCCGTCGCGGTCGTAATAGGCGCTGTCGCCGGCGAAGTACCAGCCCTGCTCGGCGAACCTGGACCAGTAGGTCTCGACGTAGCGCTCCGGATCGCCCCAGATGCCGCGCAGCATCGAGGGCCACGGCTGGTCCAAAACCAAGTAGCCGGTGATGTGTTCGCCGTGATGGACGGCAGGCGTCAGTCGATCGCCGTGGTCGTCGACGATGCTCGCGGAGATGCCGGGCAATGCCCTCATTGCCGAACCCGGTTTGGCCGCGGTGACCCCGGGCAGCGGGGAGATCATCGCGGCGCCCGTTTCGGTCTGCCACCAGGTGTCGACGATGGGCAGGCTGTCGGCGCCGATCACCGTGCGGTACCAGCGCCACGCCTCGGGGTTGATCGGTTCGCCCACCGTGCCCAGCACTCGCAGGCTGGACAGGTCGTGCGCGTCGGGGATCTCGCGCCCCCACTTCATGAACGTCCGGATGAGCGTGGGTGCGGTGTAATAGATTGTCACCCCGTACTTTTCGATGATCTCGAAATGCCGGTGTTGGGTCGGCGAGTCGGGCGTTCCCTCGTAGAGAACCTCGGTGACCCCGTTGGACAGCGGACCGTAGACACCGTAGGTGTGCCCGGTGACCCAGCCGATGTCGGCGGTGCACCAATAGACGTCGCTCTCGGGTTTGACGTCGAAGACGTAGTAGTGCGTGTAGGAGGCTTGGGTCAGGTAGCCGCCGCTGGTGTGCACGATGCCCTTGGGCTTGCCGGTGGTGCCCGAGGTGTAGAGCAGGAACAGCGGCTGTTCGGCGTCGAACGCCTCGGGGGTGTGTTCGTCCGAGGCGGCGTCGACGACGTCGTGCCACCACAGGTCGCGTTCGTCGTTCCAGGACACGTCAATTCCGGTGCGCCGCACCACCAGAACGTGCTCGACGGAGCTATCCGGATCCGAGACCGCCTCGTCGGCCGCCTCCTTCAGCGGCGCCGGCTTGCCGCGGCGGAACTGCCCGTCGGTGGTGATCACCAACTTGGCCTGGGCGTCGGCGATGCGGGCCCGCAGCGCCTTGGCGGTGAAGCCGGCGAACACGACGCTGTGCATGACGCCCAGGCGCGCGCAGGCCAGCATCGCGACGACGGCCTCGGGGATCAAGGGCATGTAGATGGCGACGCGGTCGCCGGCGACCAGGCCGAGGTCGGTCAGCGCGTTGGCCGCCTTGCACACCTGTTTCTGCAGATCGGCGTAGGTCAGGCTGCGGCTGTCGCCGGGCTCGCCCTCCCAGTGGATGGCGACGCGATCACCGTGTCCGGCTTCCACGTGGCGGTCCACGCAGTTGTAGGCGACGTTGAGCTTGCCGTCGGCGAACCATTTGGCGAAGGGCGCCTCCGACCAGTCCAGGATCTCGGTGAACGGAGTCGACCACGAGAGCCTGTTGGCCTGCTTGGCCCAAAAAGCCAGCCGGTCCTGCTCGGCCTCGCGGTACAGCTCCTCACCCGCGTTGGCCTGCTCGGCGAACTGCGCCGACGGCGGATAAGACGTCGGTCCCTCGGTGTGGGTGGCGGTCACTGGATTCCTCCTAGCGTCGAGGCTCGTCAACCGTCAGTGAGCCTAGACCTTCCAGGTGAGAAACCGTCGCCCGATCCGGGGTCAAACACGTCCGCATGCCGCATAATCACCGATGTGCCCGGACCGCACGCGGGCCGACCCGCCCTCAGCTTCGCCGCGGCCGCAACGGCTTACGCGGCGGCGACGATGTCGGGTGCGCTGGGATCACCCGCGTGGGCCGAGCCGTCCGACGCCATCGACCAGCCGACGCCGTGCTGGTCGGAGCAGGTCGCCGTCAGCGCTTCCCCGGCGCAGGCCGCCGTCGGGCACCGCGGCGTGACGCTGCTGTTCGCCCTCGCCGGTGGCGCGGACCCGTGCACGCTCACCGGCTACCCGAGCGTCGACTCGGGCAGAGGCGGGCCGCTCATCCACGCCGAGCCGACGCCGCGCGGCTACCTGGGCGGGTTGCCCGCCGGCGTCGACGACCCGCCGACAGTCATGCTGTCGCTGTCGACGCAGGGCCAGGCGGTGGTGGAGGGCGTCGCCGTCGACGCCGACGGCAAGCCGTGCCCCGGCTACACCGACCTGGTCGTCAGCCCTCCGGCCATCCTGCAGGCGTTCACCGTGCCGGCCGCCATCGACGCGTGCCGGCTGGAGGTCCATCCCGTCACCGCGGGGTGATGGCGCTCAGGCGCCGGCCTGTGCCAGGCAGTAGACGCGCGGCGGCACCGGGTAAGCGATGGCCTTGTCGCCGGGCGCGCACCGTGCGGTGTCCGTGCTGCCGTCGAAACGCTGGACGACTCTGGTCTGCGGCGCTCGCGGCGCGCTGCAGTCGCCCAGCGTCATCGTCAACGTCTCGGCGCCGTTGGTCATCTGGTAGCACTGGCCCTGTTTGAGATTGAGCGCAAAGCACAGGGTGGCGGAGTCGTCGGTGTACCGGCTGTAGACGGAGTTATCGCGTTTGCCGTCCGGGCAGTTCGCGGTGGGGCCGCCCTTGTAGGCGAGTTGATAGGCATTCGCCGGATTCGCGCAGTCGTTGGCCCGACTTGAGCTGAACGACCTTGCGAGAAAAGCATTTTGGTCGATGCACTGGCCCACCGGCATGGACTTGTCGGTGTCGAACAGGCTCCTCTTGTTCACTCGTACCAGGTTTCCCGCAATTCCGAACGCACCCAGGGTGAGCAGCACGGCGCCGACGACGATCAGCGTGGTGGCCCACTTCGCGGGCGGGGACTGCGGCGAACCCGCGGAGCCAACGGTGACGGCCCGCGCGCTGCGCGCGCGTAACCCGATTATCAGACAGACCACACCGATAGCCGGAACGCCGAACACCGCCGCCAGATATCCGACCTGAACGCCGACTTCGTGCGAGGTCACAGCGTCATCCTAGCGGCGACGCGGTGCGCCGGTTCGCCCTCGCCGGCCAGGCGCGCCCGTTCGGTTCGGGGGCGCTGCAGGCCTTAGGGTCGCTGGCATGCGTCGGATGCGGGCCGCGCTGGCCGTCCTTGCCGCCGGGATGCTGGCGGCCGGGGCGCTGGCCGGCTGCGGCGGCGGCATGCTCAGCCCCGATCTGGTGGTGGTCAACAGCGGGGAGCCACCGAACCCGTTGATTCCGACCGGTACCAACGACAGCCTGGGCGGGCGGATCCTCGATCGGCTGTTCGCCGGCCTGGTGTCCTACGATGCCGCCGGCAAACCGTCGCCAGAAGTGGCGCAGTCGATCGAGACCACCGATAACATCAACTACCGGATCCTGCTCAAACCGGACTGGAAGTTCACCGACGGCTCGCCCGTGACGGCCCACTCATTCGTCGACGCGTGGAATTACGGTGCGCTGAGCACCAATGCCCAACTGCAGCAGGACTTTTTCAGCCCGATCGACGGGTTCGACGAGGTCGCCGGCGCCGATGCAAAGCGCACCACCATGTCCGGGCTGCGGGTGGTCAACGATCTCGAGTTCAGCGTGCGGCTCAAGGCGCCGACCGTCGACTTCGTGCTGCGGCTGGGCCACAGCGCGTTCTATCCGTTGCCGGACAAGGCATTTCGGGACATGGCGGAGTTCGGCCGCAACCCCGTCGGCGACGGCCCATACCAGCTTTCCGACGGGCCCGACGGGCCGGCGTGGGAGCACAACGTGAAAATCGACCTGAGGCCCAATCCCGGTTACCACGGCAACCGCAAGCCGCACAACAAGGGCCTGAGGTTCGAGTTCTACGGCAACCTGGACACCGCCTACGCAGACCTGCTGTCCGGCAATCTCGATGTCCTGGACACGATTCCGTCGAGCGCTCTGACGATCTACAAGCGTGACCTGGGCGGTAACTTCGCCAGCGGTCCGGTCGCGGTGAGCCAGTCGCTCGACACGCCGCTGCGGCTGCCGCACTTCGGCGGCGAGGAGGGCCGGCTGCGGCGGTTGGCGTTGTCGGCGGCCATCAACCGCCCGCAGATCTGCCAGCAGATCTTCAACGGAACCCGCAGCCCGGCGCGCGATTTCACCGCCCGGTCCCTACCCGGGTTCGATCCGAACATCCCGGGCAACGACGCGTTGGACTTCAACCCCGAACGGGCCCGCCAGCTCTGGGCACAGGCCAATGCGATCTCGCCGTGGAGCGGCCGCTACCTGATCGCCTACAACGCCGACAGCGGCCATCAGGAGTGGGTGGACGCGGTCGCCAACAGCATCAAGAACGTGCTGGGCATCGACGCCGCCGGCGCGCCGCACCCCACGTTCGCGGGATACCGCACCCTGATCACCAACCACACGATCGACACCGCGTTCCGTGCCGGCTGGATCGGGGACTACCCCTCGATGATCGAGTTCCTCGCCCCGCTGTACGCGACCGGCGCGGGATCCAACGACGTCGGATACTCCAGCCGCGAATTCGACGCCGCGCTGGCCGCCGCGGAGGCCGCGCCCAGCCTGCAGGAGGCGGACACGCTGGCCAACGCCGCGCAGCGAATCCTGCTGCACGACATGCCGGCCGTGCCGCTCTGGTATTACATCGCGGTGCTGGGCTGGTCATCGGCGGTGCGGGGCGTCACGGTGACATGGAACGGCATGCCCGACTACGAGAACATCGTCAAGGCCTGAAATGGGTTGGTACATCGCACGCCGGATCGCCGTCATGGTGCCGGTTTTCCTCGGCGCCACGCTGCTGATCTACGGCATGGTCTTCCTGCTACCGGGTGACCCGGTGGCCGCGATCGCCGGAGATCGGCCGCTGACTCCCGCGGTGGCCGCGGCGCTGCGCGCCCGTTACCACCTCGATGATCCCTTCCTGGTCCAGTACCTGCGCTACCTGGGCGGCATCTTCCGCGGTGACCTGGGCCGCGCTTATTCCGGGCTGCCGGTCAGTTCGGTTCTGGCGCACGCCTTTCCGGTGACTATCCGGTTGGCGCTGATTGCCCTGGTGGTGGAGGCGGTGCTCGGGATCGGGTTCGGTGTGATCGCAGGTTTGCGCCAGGGCGGCATCTTCGACGCCACGGTGCTCATCACCGGGCTGATCATCATCGCGATCCCGATTTTCGTCCTGGGCTTCCTGGCGCAGTTTGTGTTCGGCGTGCGGTTGGGGATCGCGCCGGTGACCGTCGGCGAACGGGCGACATTCGGGCGACTCCTATTGCCCGGGATCGTCCTGGGCGCCGTGTCATTCGCCTACGTGGTGCGGTTGACCCGTTCCTCGGTTGCCGCGAACGCGCACGCGGACTACGTCCGCACCGCCACCGCCAAGGGGTTGTCGCGGCCGCGGGTGGTGACGGTGCATATCTTGCGCAACTCGCTGATCCCGGTGGTGACCTTCCTGGGCGCGGATCTCGGTGCGTTGATGGGCGGAGCCGTCGTGACCGAGGGCATCTTCAACATCCACGGAGTCGGCGGTGTGCTGTATCAGGCGGTCACCCGGCAGGAGGCGCCGACGGTGGTGTCCATCGTGACGGTGCTGGTGGGAATCTATCTGGTCACCAACCTGCTGGTGGACCTGCTGTACGCGGCCCTGGACCCAAGGATCCGCTATGGATGAGCACTCCGGCTTCTGGGGCGAGACCTGGCGCAAGCTGCGCCGGCCAAAGTTCTTCACCGCCGCTGCCCTGATCCTGTTCGTCCTTGTGGTGGCGGCATTCCCGGCGTTGTTCACCGGGGTAGACCCCAGCTATGCCGATCCCGCCCAGAGCCTGCTCGGGCCGTCGTCGGCGCACTGGTTCGGCACCGATCTGCAGGGCCACGACATCTACGCGCGCACCGTCTACGGAGCGCGCGCGTCGGTCTCGGTCGGGTTGGGCGCCACGCTGCTGGTGTTCGTCGTCGGCGGGGCGATGGGCGCGCTGGCCGGCTTCTACGGCGGCTGGGTCGACGCGGTGGTTTCCCGGGTCACCGACGTGTTCTTCGGATTGCCGTTGCTGTTGGCCGCCATCGTGTTGATGCAGGTCTTGCACCACCGCACGGTGTGGACGGTGATCGCCATCCTGGCCCTGTTCGGCTGGCCGCAGGTGGCCAGGATCGCCCGCGGTGCGGTGCTCGAGGTCCGCGCCAGTGATTACGTGCTGGCCGCAAAGGCTTTGGGGTTGAACAGGTTTCAGATCTTGTTGCGCCACGCGGTGCCCAACGCGCTGGGCCCGGTGATCGCGGTGGCGACCATCGCCCTGGGCATCTTCATCGTCACCGAGGCGACGCTGTCCTACCTCGGGGTCGGGCTGCCGACGACCGTGGTGTCCTGGGGTGGCGACATCAACGTCGCGCAAACCCGGCTGCGGGCCGGCTCGCCGATCCTGTTCTATCCGGCCGGCGCGCTGGCGATCACGGTGCTCGCGTTCATGATGATGGGTGACGCCCTGCGCGACGCCCTGGACCCGGCGTCGCGGGCGTTGCGCGCATGAGCACCCAAGGCGCGCCGCTGCTGTCGGTCGAGGGCCTGGAGGTCCGGTTCGGCGCGAACGCGCCCGTCGTGTGCGGCGTGGACCTGACCGTGCTGCGCGGTCAGACCGTCGCGGTGGTCGGGGAATCCGGATCCGGGAAATCCACGACGGCGGCCGCGATCCTCGGACTGCTTCCGCCCGGCGGCCGAATCTCGGCCGGACGCATCGTGTTCGACGGCCGCGACATCACCGGCGCCGACGGTCGGGTACTGCGCTCGATCAGGGGCCGCGCCATCGGTTACGTGCCCCAAGACCCGATGACCAACCTCAATCCGGTGTGGAAGGTCGGGTTCCAGATCCGGGAGGCGCTGCGGGCGAACACCGATAACCGCGAGACGCGGCGCCGCGCGGTCGAGTTGCTGGCCGAGGCGGGCATGCCGGATCCGGCCAAACAGGCTGGCCGGTATCCCCATCAGCTGTCCGGCGGCATGTGCCAGCGTGCGCTGATCGCGATCGGGTTGGCCGGACGGCCCAAGCTGCTCATCGCCGACGAGCCGACGTCCGCGCTCGACGTCACCGTGCAGCGGCAGGTGCTCGACCACTTGCAGGGGCTCACCGACCAACTCGGCACCGCGCTGCTGCTGATCACCCACGACCTGGCGCTCGCCGCCGAACGGGCCGAGTCGGTGATCGTCGTCCATCGTGGCGTTGTGGTGGAATCCGGTGAAGCGCAGGCCATTCTGCAGGAGCCGCAGCACGAATACACCCGACGGCTGGTGGCCGCCGCCCCATCACTGACCTCCGGTCCGTCCCGCGCCCGCGACTCGAAGGCACCCGCCGAGGACTTCCTCGTCGCCTCCGAACTGACCAAGGTCTACCGGGAGTCGCGCGGGGTGCCTGGGTGGCTGGGAAAGCGGCGGTCGGAGTTTCGTGCCGTCGACGCCGTGTCGTTTCGGCTGCGCCGCGCGAGCACCCTGGCGATCGTGGGCGAGTCGGGCTCGGGGAAGTCGACGCTGGCGCGGATGGTGCTGGGTCTGCTGCGGCCCACCTCGGGCACCGTGGTTTTCGACGGCACCCGGATCGACGACGGGTTGGACCGCGAAACGGCGCTGGCGTTTCGCCGGCGCGTACAGCCGGTGTTCCAAAACCCTTACAGCAGTTTGGATCCCATGTATTCGGTGTTCCGCGCCATCGAGGAGCCGCTGCGGATCCACCGCGTCGGCGACCGCAGGCAGCGCGAGCGGGCGGTCCGCGAGCTCGTCGACCACGTCGCGTTGCCGACGTCGGTGTTGCGCCGGCTGCCCCGCGAACTGTCGGGCGGCCAACGACAGCGGGTGGCGATCGCGCGGGCGCTGGCGCTGCGCCCCGAGGTGCTGGTGTGCGACGAGGCCGTCTCGGCGCTCGACGTGCTGGTGCAGGCGCAGATCCTCGACCTCCTCGCCGACCTGCAGGCCGAATTGGGCCTGACCTACCTGTTCATCAGCCACGACCTCGCGGTCATCCGGCAGATCGCCGATGACGTCCTGGTGATGCGGGCCGGCCGGGTGGTCGAGCAGGCGCCCACCGAAGAGCTGTTCACCCGGCCCGCCCACGAGTACACCCGCCGGTTGTTGGAGGCCATTCCCCGTCCCCGCTAGGTTGGCAACCTGTGACCGCCGACCCCCTGGCCCCGCTGCTGGGACTCCCCGGCGTCGCCGAGGCCAGCGACCGGGCCCGCGACGCGCTGGGCCGCGCGCAACGCCACCCGGCCAACCTGCGGCGCTGGCCGGTGACGGCCGCCGAAGCGGCGTTGCGCGCGGCGCGCGCGTCCTCGGTGCTCGACGGCGGTCCGGTGCGGCTGGACGATCTGGCGGACGCGGCGCAGGTCAGCGAGCCGGTTTTCGGCGGGGCGCTGCGGGTGGCCCAGGCTCTGGAGGGCGGGGGAGGGCCGCTGGTCGGGATCTGGCAGCGCGCGCCGTTGCAGGCGCTGGCCCGCCTGCACGTGCTCGCGGCGGCCGATCAGGTCGACGAGGATCGGCTCGGGCGTCCGCGGGCCGACGCCGACGTTGGGCCGCGGCTGGAGTTGCTGGCGGAATTGGTAATGGGCCGCACGTCCGCGCCGGCGCCGGTGGTGGCCGCCGTCGCGCACGGAGAGCTGCTGACGCTCAAGCCGTTCGGCAGCGCCGACGGCGTGGTGGCGCGAGCCGTGTCGCGGCTGGTGACGATCGCCAGCGGGCTGGACCCGCACGGGCTGGGCGTGCCCGAGGTCAGTTGGATGCGGCAGCCGGCGGACTATCGCGACGCCGCACGGGGATTCGCCGACGGCACACCGGACGGCGTCGGCACCTGGCTGGTGCTGTGTTGCCGGGCGCTTCAGGCCGGCGCGCAGGAGGCTTTGTCGATCGCCGAATCGCTGCCGAATCGGTAGCCGACGGGCGCCGAAATCGGTGTCACCGAATTTGTTTCACAAATGTAAAGCGGGCGACGTCCCGAATAATTCGGTCCGCCGCCCGCTAGCACGGGACTCGGTTACCAAGCGTGCATTTCTGGGCTGCGTGGGTTGGCCTCGGCGATCTTGCGATGCTTCCGGCTGCAACCCCACCCAAAGGGTCGTCGACGCCTTCCACTTTTCGCAATTACGCAGGCCCGCAACACTTCTGCCATTATCGCGGCTATGACTCCGCGTGGGTGCCGGGTTCCGTGCTGGGCGCCAGGTTCGGGAGAACGATCCTTCTCTTCCGGATCGACCTTGGCCTCACCGGGCTTCCGTGGTTCCTTTGTACTACTAGTCCCCTAGCACATCAAGGCCTAAATGCGAAGCAAAAATCTATTGCGCGAATTGCATGTTTGCTGCGCGGCTAAAAGGCGAAGCGACGCAGCAACGAGTAGGTGACCGCGCCGGCGGCGAGCGCCGTGACGCCAACTGCGGCGGTGGTCGCGATCGCGGCGCCCGAGGGTGCCGGGATCCGGTCGCGCAGCGACACCGGGCGGGAAAACATCAACACGGGCCAACCGCGCTCGGCGGCTTCTTTGCGCAAGGCGCGGTCCGGATTGACCACGCTGGGGTGGCCGACGGCCTCGAGCATCGGCAGGTCGGTGATCGAGTCGGAATAGGCGTAGCAGTGCTCCAGCGGGTAGCCCTCGCGCGCGGCCAGCTCGCGGATCGCCTGCACCTTGCCTTCGCCGTAGCAGTAGAACGCGATCTCGCCGGTGTACCTGCCGTCGTCGACGACCATCCGGGTCGCCATCGCATGGGTGGCGCCGAGCGCCCGGGCGATGGGCGCCACGATCTCCTCCCCGGACGCCGAGACGACGACGACGTCGCGGCCGCAGAGTTTGTGCGCGGCGATGAGGTCCGCGGCTTCCGCGAACACCAGCGGGGTGACGATGTCGTGCAGCGTCTCGTTGACGATCGACTTGACCTGTTCCACGTCCCAACCGGCGACCATGTTCGTCATGTGGATGCGCATCCGGTCCATCTGGTCATGATCAGCACCGGAGAGCAGATAGATGAACTGGGCGTAGCTGGACTTGAGCACGGCGCGGCGGTTGAGCAGTCCCTGGTTGAAGAAGGGTTTGCTGAAAGCCAGCGTGCTGGACTTGGCGATGATGGTTTTGTCCAGGTCGAAGAAGGCGGCTGTGCGGGCGCGAGGAGCGGTGGTTGCAGGTGTTTCCGGTGAGGTTTGCTGCCGCGCGGCCGAGTCGGAGACGGTCACCGATCCAGCATAGGTCGGCGATCCGACGGCGCCCTGGAGTTAGGCCCAAAACGGCCGCTCATGACGGGGCCAAGAACATACTCTCGGTATTTTTGCGGCTCAACGCACCTTTCGTGAGAACAACTACTTGCGTTAGTGCCGACTGTCATGTGTATAGTAAGCATTACTCGGCCTGAGCCGAGGGTGCATCAGCCCGACCCCCCGGGGCTGATACACGACGACCCTCGCCTCCTCCCCCCCTGGCGGGGGTCGTCCCTTTTCTGGGGTAAGTTTCCCCGCCGCAATCGGGCGTCGACGCTTTGGCCGCCGGGCGTTGCGGGAAGGCGTCCCGCCGGTCCCGGCTGAGCTCCCGGGCGACGCGTTTGCACACACTCGCGTCTCTATCCCCAAATCCGGCTTTGGGACTGGTGTGCCAAGGTCACGGCCCCGCAAGGTGGGTTGGTGACGAGCACCATCCGCCCGAAAGCGGCGGCTACATCGGGCGTGCTGGCGGTGCTGGCGGACCCGGAGTTGCGCGATGAACTGGATCGGGTGGCCGCCGCGGTCGGGGTTCGGGTGGTCCACGCCAGCGGGTCCGCGGTGGGCTGGAAGGCATGGTCGGCCGCCGCCGCGGTGGTGCTGGACGAGTCGGCGGCGGAGCGCTGCGGGCGGGCGGCGCTGCCGAGGCGCGCCCATGTCAGCGTCCTGACGATCACCGAACCCTCGACAGCGACCTGGGCGGCGGCCGTCGCGGTCGGCGCCGAACACGTTCTAAAGCTGCCCGACCAAGAGCGCGAATTGATCGGCGACCTTTCTGAGGCCGGCGAGGCCGCGCGCGACGACACCCCGCGGGGCGAAGTCGTCGCCGTCATCGGGGGCTGCGGCGGGGCCGGCGCGTCGATGCTCTCGGTCGCCGTTGCGCAGGCCGCCGGCGACGCGCTGCTGGTCGACCTCGACCCGTGGGGCGGCGGCATCGATTTGCTGGTGGGTGCCGAGGGCACACCCGGGGTGCGCTGGCCGGACCTGGCGCTGCAGGGTGGCCGGCTCAATTGGCCGGCCGTGCGCGAGGCGCTGCCGCGGCACGGCGCAATCAGCCTGCTGTCCGGCACCCGGCGCGGGTACGAGGTGGGCGCCGCGGCGGTGGATGCCGTCGTCGACGCCGGGCGCCGCGGCGGCGTCACCGTGGTCTGCGACCTTCCCCGCCGCCTCACCGACGCGACGCAGGCCGCGCTGGACGCCGCCGCCCTCGTCGTCGTGGTCACCCGCTGCGACGTGCGGGCCTGCGCGGCGACCGCGGCCATGGGCCCGGCGCTCGCCGCGATCAATCCCAACCTCGGGCTGGTCGTGCGGGGCCCCTCGCCGGGCGGATTGCGGGCGGCCGAGATCGCCGACGTCACCGGCCTGCCGCTGCTCGCGTCGATCAGGGCCGAGCCGCAACTGGCCCGGCAGCTGGAGCGCGGCGGCCTGCGGTTGGGACGCCGCGGCCCGCTCTCCGCGGCGGCCCGGCGGGTGCTCGCGGTGCTGTCCGCAGGGCGGAAGGGGCTGGCGGCGTGAGCGGCTCGCTGATTGAGCGGGTGCGCGAGCGGCTGGCAGCTGAATCGGTCCCGCTGCGGCCCAGCGTGGTGGCAGCCGCGATCCGGGCCGAGTCCGGCGGGATGCTCGGCGATACCGAGGTCCTGGCCAACCTCCGCCTGCTGGAAACCGAGCTGACCGGTGCCGGCATCCTCGAACCGCTGTTGTGCGCGGACGGCACCACCGACGTCCTGGTCACCGCGCCCGACGCGGTCTGGGTCGACGATGGAAACGGGTTGCGGCGCAGCGGCATCCGTTTCGCCGACGAGGCGGCGGTGCGGCGCCTGGCGCAGCGGTTGGCCCTGGCCGCCGGCCGGCGCCTCGACGACGCCCAGCCCTGGGTGGACGGTCAGCTGACCGGCATCGGCGCCGGCGGGTTCGCGGTGCGGTTGCACGCCGTGCTGCCGCCCGTCGCGGCCGGCGGCACCTGCCTCTCGCTGCGCGTATTGCGCCCGGCCACTCAGGATTTGGCGGCCCTGACCGCGGCGGGCGCGATCGATCCGCGGGCCGGCGCGCTGATCGGCGACGTCATCGCCGCACGGTTGGCGTTCCTGGTGAGCGGAGGCACCGGCGCCGGCAAGACCACCCTGCTCGCCGCCATGTTGGGCGCCGTGCCGGCCACCGAACGGATCGTCTGCGTCGAGGACGCCGCCGAGCTCGCGCCCCGGCATCCGCATCTGGTCAAGCTTGTCGCGCGGTGCCCCAACGTCGAAGGCGTCGGCGAGGTCCCGGTGCGTGAACTCGTCCGGCAGGCGTTGCGGATGCGGCCCGACCGCATCGTGGTCGGCGAGGTCAGGGGCGCCGAGGTGGTCGATCTGCTGGCCGCGCTGAACACCGGCCACGACGGCGGCGCGGGCACGGTGCACGCCAACAGTCCGGGCGAGGTTCCCGCCCGGCTGGAGGCGCTGGGCGCGCTCGGCGGCCTGGGCCGAGCGGCGCTGCACAGCCAGCTGGTCGCGGCGGTGCAGGTGCTGCTGCACGTTACTCGGGACCGGACCGGTCGCCGTCGGCTCGGCGAGATCGCCGTGCTGCGCCAGGTCGACGGGCAGGTGCGGGCGGTCACCGCGTGGCACGCGGAGCGGGGCATGACCGACGACGCGGGGGACCTGTATCGCCTGCTGCGCGCCAGGATGCCGGCATGAGCGGCCTCGCGGTTGGCGCGCTGCTGTTATCCCTTGCGCTGCTGGTGCTTCCGTTGTCGCCGCGGCGCAGGCTGCCGAGGCCGGCGCGGGTTCGCCGGCCCCCGGCCGCTGGGGGCGCGGTTGTGTGCGTCGCGTTCGCGCTTGCCGCGTCCGCTGTCGTGCTGCTGCCCTGGACGGCGGTCCTCGCCGCGGGAGTGGTTGGTGCGACGGTGATCGTGCGTTACCGACGTCGCCGCCGGATCCGCCGGGCCCTGGACGAGGGCCGGGCCCTGGAAACCGCCCTCGACGTGC
>NZ_LZKK01000002.1 GCF_001672815.1 Mycobacterium sp. E796
GTCGTGGTGCAGGCCCGGCGCCGGCAGCGGCTGCGCCGCTTCACCGAGGCCGAGGTGCCCCAGTCGCGGTGGCGACACGTGCCGACGATCCTGCTCGCCGCGTCGCTGGTGCTGTTGACCACCGCCATGGCCGGGCCGACGTCGGACATCCGGATCCCGCTCAACCGCGCGGTCGTGGTGCTGGTCATCGACATGTCGAACTCGATGCGCGCGACCGACGTCGAACCCAACCGGCTCAAGGCGGCCGCGCAGGAGGCCGGCAAGAAATTCGCCGATGAGCTGACGCCGGCCATCAACCTGGGCCTGGTGGAATTCGCTGCCAACGCCTCGTTGCTTGTGTCGCCGACGACAAACCGGGCCGCGGTGAAGGCGGCGATCGACGGGTTGAAGCCGGCGCCGAAAACCGCGACGGGGGAGGGCATCTTCACGGCGCTGCAGGCGATCGCCACGGTCGGCTCGGTGATGGGCGGCGGCGAAGGGCCGCCACCGGCGCGCATCGTGCTG
>NZ_LZKK01000003.1 GCF_001672815.1 Mycobacterium sp. E796
CTGATCCAGCGCCTGCCGCAGTGCCTCCACGGGCTGCCCGGACCGATCACCGAATTGCCGCATGAGCCGGAAGAACTCGGCGACGGTCAGGCGCTGGAGCAGGCGCGTGTTGACCTCCTCGGCCAACTCCCCCGCCCCGTGCTCTTCCAGTAGCGCCTGTAGGTCCGAGCGCAGCTCGGCCAGGGCCAGCGAGTCGATCCCGAGGTCGGCGAAGGAGCAATCTTCGTACCCGGTGAGGTCGTAGCTCTCGATGAGATTTTGGAAGCGTGCGAGGGGGCCCGCGCTGGCGTCCGGCCCGTTGTGGGTGTGGTGGGCCGACTGGTTAACCCAGGTCGCCAGCGCGGGCAGCCTGCCGTCCAGCCATAGCTGGCGAGTCTGCGAACGCCTGATCTTCCCCGAGGTGGTCTTGGGGATGCTGCGCGGCGGCGCGAACACGATCGTGTGCGGATCGATGTGGCCGTGCCGGCGGATGGCTCGCGCCAGGGCCTTGCCGTCCGGGAGGTCGTTGCCGTCCCGCACCTCGGCGACCACGACCAGCGCTTCCTCCCCCTCGGGCTCCTCGGGTTCAAACGCGAACGCAGCGACGCAGCCGTGCCGGACCTGCGGGGCGGATCGTTCCACGACGGCCTCGATGTCCGACGGATAGCAGTTGACGCCGCGGACGATGATCAGGTCCTTGGTCCGCCCGCAGACGAACAGCTCGCCCTCGTAGAGGAAACCGAGATCACCCGTCCGCAAATAGGTGTGCTCGTCATCGCCTGCGATGCGAGCGCCGAAGGTTTCCGCGCTGGCCTCGGGGCGATGCCAGTAGCCGCCCCCCTTGGACGGTCCGTCCAGCCAGATCTCGCCGACTTTGCCCTGGCCCAGCGCCTGCCGGGATTCGGGGTCGACGATGCGAACGACGTTCCCTTCGGCGGGCTTGCCGCTGCTTACCAGCGGGGCCTGGTTGTTGTTCTCCGGCAGAGCCTTTTCAACCCGAACCACGTTCTGCTGCAGGGCCCGCTTGTTCACGGCCAGCGTCTGGCGACCCCGCACGGACACGATCAGGGTGTTCTCGGCCAGGCCGTAGGCGCCGGTGACGGCGTCGGGCCGCAGTCCATAGGGGGCGAAGCGCTCCCGGAATCGGGTAAACGTCTTGGCCCGCAACGGCTCTGCCCCGATGAGCATCGACTCGAGGCTGCTCAAATCGATGCCTTCGAGATGCGACGCCGGAAGCTTGTCTTCACGCAGGCAGTACTCGAGCGCGAAGTTCGGCGCGGGCGTGCGGGTGGCGCGCACCTCGCTGATGAGCCGCAGCCAGGATGCGGGCCGCTTCAGGAAGTCCTCCGGTGACATCGCGTGCGTGCTGCCACCGATCACCACGATGAACAGGTAAGCGGAGATCAAACCCATGTCGTGGTGCTGCGGCAGCCAGCTGACCACCACCTCGCTGTCGGGGAAGGCCGACGCGTTGGCGATGACGTTCGAGTGGGTCACCACCACACCCTTGGGGTCGTTGGTGGAACCGGATGTGTACTGCAGGAAGAGCACTCGGCCGGGCTTGTCGGCGACGGGGGCGCCACCGAAGTTGCGCGTCTCATCGGTCGCGACCCACGGGAGCTCCGGAAGCCTCTCGGCGTCAGGCCAAGGCATCGCGCCCTGCCGGTGGTCGAGCAGCTGACGGAAGTCGGACTCGAGTTGCTTGGTCGACAGCACCGCCTTGGCTTGGCAGTCCCGCGCGATGAAGCTGAGCTTCGCCAGCCCCGACTCGAAAGCCATGGGTAGCGGCGGGCTTACCGGGACCGCGATGACTCCGAGGCGCGCGCAGGCGTAGAAGGCAGCCACCATCTCCAGACCGGGCGTGTAGACGAGCAGCGCTCGATCTCCCGGCCGGAGCCCGGCTTCCGTGGACAGGTAGGCGGCCAGCTCGCGCGTCCGCTCCGCGAAGCTCCGGAACGTGTAGCGCTCGAGCTCGTGGCCGTCGGCATCGACGAACCGGAAGAGGGTCTGGTCCGGTTTCCGCGCTTCCCACATCTGCAGGTAGTCGATCAGCGTCTCCATCGCGGAGTCACTCCCCTTCCAGGTCGGTGGCCCGATTAAGCCGAAATCAAAAGAAGAACTGGTTACGTCGTAATTCACCCAAGGTAGCGCCATTAATCGATGTCCCGCAAAGCCATTTCGACGCCACACACGGATTTCACAGGTGCGCGTGACGCATCCCACATCGAGAGCATTTTCTGACTCGCCGAGAATTGTTTATGTGAATACTGGTTTCAGTAGTTCAGTGCGCCCTCGCTCCGCGATAAACCCAGGTGGAGCGGCGATACGTGGATACTGATCTACGGACATGCGACGTTCCGTACACAACGACCCAGCCGACCCCCGACAGCGTTCTGATAAACCGGGCAGAAAGGGCCCCTTTTTCAAATTCGCCGGTATTGCGGTGTGGCTTTTCAACACGCCAAAGGCCGGCCCGTAGACCACGGCAATTCGACGCCTGAGCGAGATCGGAGCGGCGCCGCGCCCCGGGCAGGACTCAGAACCTACGGATATACTGAAACTGACTTACTGATCAGCCGTCGACCGGCTACGACGAGAGAGTCACCCATGAGCACTCCGGACCGCATGGCCGCGGCGCCGACCGATCGCTTCGCGGTCGGGCGCACACGTAATCCCCGAACGCGACGAACGGTCGACCTCACGCCCGCCCAGCATCGAGCCCTCGACATCTGGCAGCGAGAAGCCGCCGACCGCCTAGGCGTCGCCCGCGTCACCGGGCAAGAGGTGCTTTCCACGCTCGTCGACCAGCTGCTCAACGACCCCAAGCTCGCGGCCCAGATCACGCGCTCCATCCAGGCCAAGCGGTAGCGCCCGTCGTCAGGAATCCGAACGCTGCGAATCGATTCCGCGTGCCACCGCGTCACGCAGCGGCGACGCGTCGAGCGCGACCGGTAGGTGGCGACCGACCTGTGCGATGCGGATTCGGGGTCCGGCGCGGGCGACGAGCCGGACGATGCCGTCGAAACGCTCGCCGTCGATGATCGGCGACAGCGGCTCGTCCTCGGCCTCGATGATCATCTCTTCGCCGTTGACATCCCGCACCCGATCACCGGGGAGGGTTCCGTTGCGGAGCGCCGCGGGCAGATGCGCGATGATCCTCGACGGCCTCAGGTACCCGGCCTGGAAGTGCAGCGCGCCAGGTTCGGACGCTTTCGGGAAGAGCCGGAAACCCGCGCCGATGTGGAGGTCGATCGCGCCGGCGTGCAGCAATGTGTGTGTCCGCGTAGGGACTTCGACGCCGTCGATCACGACACGCGCGCGCGTCGGCGCGAACAGGCGGGTCGCATAGTTGGACTTGCTCGAGTGTCCGGGGACCACCTTGTTGGTCACGTAGTCGGCGAACGAGCGGGCCATCACCCGAACGACGTCCGCCCGGCCATGGGTGTGGTTGTCGTAGTACTTGTCGTAGAACCGGTTGCCGACGCCCCCGGCGGCCAGGCCAAAGCAGAGCCGGTAAAACTTCGCGCCGTCCGCGGTTTCGCCGTCGAGCGCCAGCGTGTCCAGAAACGCCTCCGGCGGAGGCTGATTCGCCTCGGCCGCCGCGACCAGCGCGCGCAAAACCGCTTCGGGCCGACCTCGCACCCGCGCCTTGCGCGCGACGGCGTTGACGCTGCCGCCGTTGCTGGGCACGAACGCTGGCCAGCGGTCCGGATCGTCGACGCAGTGCCGGGTTTCGTTGATCAACCAGTTCAGCGAACCATCACCGCCGTCGCTGATCAGGTGGCTGACCCGCGGGTACAGCTGGCCGACGGTGTTGCGCAGCTGCTCCACCGAGGTGGTTTCGTGCACCTCGCCCCACGGGCCGACGATGCGGCGCATATCGGCGGCGACATCGTGGCGCGCGGCACGGTTCTTGCGCGCGAGCGGATTGACGATGACCCCTAGATACATCTGGGGCTGCCCGACTCACGCCGGCCGGGGCGCGCACTTGGGATTTCGCTGGCCATCTCCGCGACGATACCCGCGATGGCGATGTGCGCGAGCCGACGCGAATCGCCGCCCGGTCGCGGTGAACCAAAACCATTGCCCGGGACGGCCCCTGCCGTTTCGCGGCTAGGGTGGCTGCCATGTCAGGTTGGACCGCGGCGGAGCTGCCGTCGTTTTCGGGGCGCACCGCCATCGTCACCGGTGCCAGCGGCGGGCTGGGTGAAGTGACCGCGCGGGAGTTGGCGCGGGTCGGCGCCCACGTCATCCTGGCGGTGCGCAACACCGACAAGGGTGACGCCGCGGCCGCGCGTATGTCCGGCCAAGTCGAGGTGCGCCGGCTCGACCTGCAAGACCTCTCCTCGGTGCGACACTTCGCCGACCAGATCGACAGGGTCGACGTGCTCGTCAACAACGCCGGCATCATGGCGACCAAGCGCGCGGTCACCGTCGACGGCTTCGAGGGCCAGATCGGGACCAATCACCTCGGTCACTTCGCCTTGACCAACCTGCTGCTGCCCAAGCTGACCGATCGCGTGGTGACGGTGTCCTCGCTGCTGCATCACATCGGCTACATCAGCCGCAAAGACCTGAACTGGCGGTCCCGGCCGTACTCGGCGTGGCTGGCCTACGGCCAGTCGAAGCTGGCCAACCTGCTGTTCACCAGCGAGCTGCAGCGGCGCCTGGATGCGGTCGGTTCTCCGCTGCGCGCGCTGGCCGCGCACCCCGGTTGGTCGCACACGAACCTGCAGGGCAACTCCGGTCGTAAGTTCGGCGACGCGGCGGTGCTGGCGGTCGACCGCATCGTGTCCACCGACGCCGACTTCGGCGCCCGGCAAACGTTGTATGCCGCATCGCAGGACCTGACGGGCGATACGTTCGTCGGCCCTCGGTTCGGCCTCTACGGCCGCACCCAGCCGACCTGGCGAAACTGGCCGGCCAGCCGGGCAACCACGGCCGCCGCGCTCTGGGAGCTGTCCGAACAGCTCACCGGCACCAAATTCCCGCTCTGAGGCTGACCGCGCAGCCGTCGACGCGCCCCTCCCACGAGTCGCGGTTAGATTTGTGGGTAGCCAGTCAGAAGCTTGCGGCGCGGTTCCGCTACCGCGAGCCAGCTAATGGCGAACGAGTTCGGGTGAGGAGGTCATGCCATGTCGGATAGGGACCTGGCGGTGCTGCTCGCCCTGTGCGCCGCGCTGGCATCCGCGATTGGCAATGTGATCCGACAGCGCTCCGCGCAGGAGGTCACCGAAAAACAGGTCGGTCATCTGACGCTGTTCGGCATGTTGCTGCGCGACAAGCGTTGGTGGCTGGGCGGTCTGGGCGACATCTCGAGTTACCTCCTGCTGGCCTGGGCCCTCGACGAGGGATCCGTGCTGTTGGTGATGTCGCTTCAGGTGACGGCGCTGCTGTTCGCGCTGCCGATCTACGCGCGGGTGACCCGTCATCGGGTAAGCCGCGGCGAATGGCTGTGGGCGATCGTCCTGGCCGCGGCATTAGCGGTCATGATCGCGGTCGGGCAACCGGCGGGTGGCCACGAGCGCGGCTCGCTCGGTGCCTGGTTGGTGGTGGCGATCGTGATGGCCCCGCCACTTCTGCTGTTCTTGCTGGGCGCCCGGATCTGGTCGAACCGCCCAGCCGCGGCATTGCTGCTGGCGGCGGTGGCGGGTTCGTTGCTGGCGGTGTTCTCCGTGCTGATGAAGGGTGTCGTCGACGTCATCGAACACCACGCGGGAGATCTGTGGCGCACGCCCGAGCTGTATGCGTGGCTGTTCACCGGAGTCGCCGGGATGATCATCCATCAATCGGCCTATCGCGCCGGAGCGCTCACCGCGTCGCTGCCGACGATCATCGTCGCCAAACCCGTCGTGGCAGGGGTGCTCGGAATCACCGTGCTGGCCGAGACTTTGAACGCCGACGGCACCGGTTGGTTCCTGCTTGCGGTGGCCGCGGTGGTGGTGATCGTTGCGACCATCGGCCTGGCTCGGGGCGAGGCGGCGACCATGGCGGCCGGCGCCGGGCGCGACGTGAAGCTCACCGACCGGCCGAAGGCGGCCTCGCAAGCCTGAAGTTGTTCAGCTTGAACACATTTCGAAGGTGAATTTCGTGGCCACGGGTCGCGATGCGGTCGCCATCCGCCAGGATCCGCTGACGCAGGCTCCGCAAGGTGGGCCCGGGTCGTTGGCCAACTCGTGGGCGAGCGTCGTCCTCAGCCGGCCATGCGCGTCGCGGCCAACACTTTCACCGCTTTGCTCGGGCCGACCGTAAACGGCGGGAGCGTGACTCAGGCGATCGTCCAAAGTAGGCGCGCGACACTCTGAGTTCATGCCCAAAACGCATAGACAGCTCATAACCGGCATTTCACACCCGCTTTTGCTGTTCATAACTTCATAGATGGGGGCAAACAGAGCCACACAAGACGAGACTGTGAATTTAAATCGTGGTTGCGGTGTTGTGCGGTGAGACGACCGGGCGGGAGATCAGATGATTGCGACAGCAGTGAAAGCGTCGGGTATCAGCGCCGCGCGAGCCCACTGGATCGTCCTCGCCGTGGTGGGTCTGTGCGTAATGCTGACCGGCTGCACGGTGTCCGCCACCGGGCGACCCGTGGCGGCGCCCAACTTGGGACATTGGCAACCGGCGCCAATCCTCAACGCGCGCCTGGCGAAACTGCTGTTGAGCGCCAAGGACGTCAACGCCGTCGGGCAGACGACCGCCATGGCACTGCGCCGACCGATCTCCGAAATGTCGCACAGCGACGACGTGGTCTCCGATCGGAATTGCCTGGACGCCTACTCACCGGTCGAGGCCAGCGTCTACCGAGACAGGGCCTGGGTCGCGTTGGAAGGGCAGTTCCTCGACAACGCTCGCGCGAAAGCCGACCACAACAAGCACGCGTTGCTTCAGGCCGTGGTCAGGTTCCACGACGCCGACGTGGCCCAGCAGTTCTTCAGCCAGGCCAAACCGCGGTGGGCCGGCTGCGCCAACCGGCCGCTGACCATCACCCAACCGGGCGACAACCCCGTCGCCTGGAAGTTCGGCGGGCTGGTAGCGACGGACAGCACGTTGAGCCTCGTGCAGACCCTCGACGCCGGCCGCGGCTTCTCGTGCCAGCGCGCGATGGGAGTGCGCAACAACGTCGTCATCGACACCCTGTGGTGCGGATTCGACACCACGGATCAAGCGGGTGAGGTCGTCAACAAGATCGCCGCCGCCGTCGAGGTGTGACCCCCGGTGATTGCTGTTCGACCCTAACCGGCGGGCGGCGGCGGATTCGCGCGCTCCGAAGAACCAGGTGAGCCAGCCTTTACTCGAACTTGACCGCTTGTTGAATCGTCTTACCGACGATTGCGGACGTGACTACTCTTCTAGAGGTGGAACTGGGGGTTTTGGGGCCTCTCCAGGTCCGGCGTGCTGGCGCGCCGGTCACGATTCCGGGCGCCAAGCCCCGCGCGATACTCACCATGCTCGGGCTGCACTTCGGTTCGGTCGTGTCGGCCGACACGCTCGTCGAGCTGCTCTGGGGCGAGGATCCCCCGCGCACGGCCGCCAAGGCCCTGCAGACCCATATCTCCTCGCTGCGCCGCACCCTGGGCGACGGCTTCGTCCTGACGGAGGGCGCGGGTTGGACCCTGGCCACCAGCGAGGTTGACGCCTCGCGCTACAAGTCGGCCGCGCGACGGGGGCGCGATGCCGCCGCGGCCGGCGACACCGGGCAGGCGGTGGCTCGCTTCGAGGAGGCGCTCGAGCTCTGGCGCGGCATCCCCGAACTGCCCGACGGGCGCCGGGGAACCTCCGAGAAGACGCGGTGGATCGAGGGCCACGCCGCGCTGGTGGAGGACCGGGCCGATGCGCTGCTCGCGACGGGCCGCGCCGCCGAGATCATCGGCGAGCTCGAGGCCGCGGTGGCCGACGCCCCGCTGCGCGAAAGGCGATGGGCCCAGCTGATGCTCGCCCTCTACCGCGCCGGCAGGCAAGGTGAGGCCCTGGGTGCCTACCAGCGGGCGCGGACCCTGCTGGCCGATGAACTGGGCGTCGATCCAGGGCCGGAGCTGCGCCGGCTGGAGGCCGCAATCGTCGCGCAGGATGCCTCGCTGGAAACGCCTGGCGCGCAAAATGTTCCGTCGGTGACCCGCGCCGTGACCTTCCTGCTGACGGACATCGAGGGGTCGACCGCCGCATGGGAGGCGGACGCCGACGCCATGGGGCTCGCGCTCGCACGCCACGACGAGCTCGTCGAACAGGTCGTCACGTCCCGCGGCGGACGGCTGATCAAGACCCGCGGCGAGGGCGATGCCACATTCTCGGTGTTCGAGCGGCCGTCCGCGGCCGCCGCCGCCGCCCTGGAGCTGCAGGACGCGATCACGAACGAGCCGTGGGCGCTGCGGGAGCCCATGCGCGTCCGCGTGGCATTGCACACCGGGGAGGCCGAGTTCCGCGACGGCGACTACTTCGGAAGGGCGGTCAACCGCGCCGCGCGGCTGCGGTCGTTGGCGGCGGGCGGCCAGATCCTGTGCTCGGGCGCGACCGCCGAGCTCGTGATCGACTCCCTGCCCGACGATGTCGCGCTCGCCGACCTCGGCACGCGCCAGCTGAAGAACCTCGCGCGCCCGGAGCACGTCTTCGAGCTGCGGCTGGAATCCGCGGAAGACCATGGTGCGGAAGCCCCGGGCGAGGCGCCTCTGGAACGCCCGGGCCTGCCCGCGGTGCTGGTCGGCCCGGGGCCGTTCGTCGGTCGCGGGCAAGAGCTCGAGCGGCTTTTTTCCGCGTGGCAGACCGCGCTCGCCGGCGGCACGAACGCGATGCTGATCGCCGGCGAACCGGGTGTCGGGAAGACGCGCCTGGCCGGCGAGTGGTCGCGACAGGCCTACGACCAAGGCGCCCTGGTCATTTACGGGCGCTGCGACGAGGACCTCGGTGCGCCGTACCAGCCGTTCGCGGAAGCCCTGCGTTCGCTGGTGCCGTGCCTTGGTAGCAGTCGGCTTCGTGAGCTGCGGGGCGTGGAGGCGCTACTCCCCCTGGTTCCCGGGCTGAGCGATGTCCTGCCCGATCTGGCCGCGCCGACCCGTGCCGATCCGGACACCGAGCGCTATGCACTCTTCGACGCCGTCGTCGCGCTGCTGGGTGTCGCTTCAGCGAGCGCGCCCGTCGTCCTGATCCTCGACGATCTGCACTGGGCGGCGAAACCGACGCTGCTCCTGTTGCGGCACCTGCTGCGTTTCGGCGACCGGGCCCGCGTGCAGATCATCGGGACGTACCGCGGCACCGACCTCGATCGCTCGCACCCCCTTTCGGCCATGCTCGCGGACCTTCACCGTGACGGCACCGCGAACCGCCTTCAGCTCGGCGGCCTCGACGAGGACGACGTGACGGACTACGTCGCCAAGGCCGGCTACAACGACGCGGAGCTGGCCCGGGCATTGGCGTCCGTCACGGGTGGCAACCCGTTCTTCCTCATCGAGGCCCTGCGCCACGTCGAGGAAAGCGGCGGCCGGTGGGATCCGAGCACGTTGCCGCAAGGTGTCCGGGAAGCGGTGAGCCGCCGCCTTTCTCGCCTGTCTCCGGAGACGAACAAGGCCCTCGCCGCGGCCGCGGTCGTCGGTAGTCGGTTCGCCTTGGAGCTGGTCGAACGCGTCGTCGGGGACGACCTGGTCGACCCTTTCGACGAGGCATGCAAGGCCGGCATTGTGATCGAAGAACCCGGCGGTCGCTACCGGTTCAACCACGCCCTCGTCCGGCAGTCGCTGCTCGCCGAGCTGCCCTCGGTGCGACGAATGCGCCTGCACCAGCGCATCGCGACGACGCTGGAGAACGAGCCCGGCGCCGACGACGAGTTTCTCGCCGAGCTGGCCCACCACTATTTCGAATGTGCTTGGGCCGGAAACGCGGTCAAGGCCGTCGAGTACTGCCGGCGTGCGGCGGACCAGGCGATGGCGCGCCTGGCTTACGAGGGCGCCGCCGACCTTTACGATCGGGCGCTGCACGCTCTGGAGGAGATTGACGACGAGTTGCCCGACCGCGACGATCAGACCGCCGAGCTGCTGATCGCGCGCTGCGAGGCCCTGCTGGCCGCGGGTGACGTGACTTCCGCGGCCGGTGCTGTCTCTCAACTGCAAGGAACCACAGTCAATTCCGCCCGGCTAGCGGCCTGGGCGACGTGTTTCGACGGCCAGCTGTCCATGCTGACCGATCCCGAGCGATTGGACGAGGTCGAGGCCGCTGTGGGCGCGGCCGCCGCCAAGCTGGCCGAATTAGACGATGCCGCAGGCGAAGCCAAGGCACACACCGTTCGGGCGGGGTGCCTCGCCCGACTCGGTCGGATCGGCGACTGCGAAGTCGCCCTGGACGACGCTCTGACCGCGGCGCGGCGGGCACGCGAACACCGCAGGGTAAACGCGGTTTTGGCCAACGCCCCACTCGCGGCGCTGTGGGGACCCAACCCGGTCCCGCGCGCGGGCGGGCGGTGCCTTGACGTGGTGCGGCTCTTGCGAATCACGACCGACTCGCCGGCGGTCGAGGCGACGTCGACGCGTTGCCAAGCGGTCCTGGAGGCATTCCGGGGCCGAGCTGCGGCGGCCCGGCGGATGATCGACTCGGCCCGGCGCACGGTGACCGAGCTCGGCCTGCGCCACGCCCTCCTCGAGGTCGAGCAGTTCGCCGGCATCGTCGAGTTGGTGGTCGACGAGCCGGCCGCCGCCGAGGCGCATCTGCGCAAGGCCTACAACGGCTTTCGTCGCATGGGGCTGGACGCCGACACCGCCGAAACCGCCGCGTTGCTGGGTCGCGCGTTTCTGTTGCTAGGCCGAGATGCCGAAGCCGAGGAATTGTGTTCGGAAAGCGAGCGTCTCGCCGGGCATGCGCTGAAGGCATCGATCGCGTGGCGCACGCTGCGGGCGCGTCTGCTATCGCGCAGCGGTGATCACGGCGAGGCGCGGCGCGTCGCCGAGGAAGCCGTCAGCCTGGCCGAGCGGACCGACGCTTTGGTCGATCACGGCGACGCGTGTCTGTCGCTGGCGACGGTTCTGGGCGTTGGCGGTGATGCTGCGGGTGCGCGCGCCGCAGCCGAGCGCGCCGTCGGTCTGTACGAGCGGAAAGGCGCTGCGGCACTTGCCGAGAAGGCGCGTGGCATTCTTGGTGAGCGCGGCCGGCCGACCACTCTCGCTCCGCCTGAACCGCCCACGGTCGAGCTGGACAATGTGTGCGTGCGAGCGGGAGAGCGCATGATCGATGCCATTGCTCGCCAAGCCTGGGACGAAATCGCGCAGCAGTATTCACCCAATGCCGTCATAGAGAGTCGCCGGAAGATAGTCGGGTTTACTCGGTTCACGTCTGGCGACTGGGTACCAGCGCAAAGGCCCCTTGTCGAAGCCGGCGACATGCGGATCAGCCAAACGGTTATCGCCGTGCGAGGCAACCTGCTGACTCTGTCCCGACTGAGGGTGAAG
>NZ_LZKK01000004.1 GCF_001672815.1 Mycobacterium sp. E796
ACCATTCGATGGGGACGACGCGCACCGAGGTGCTGTGCGCGAACTGCCACAGCCACCTGGGCCATGTGTTCGCCGGCCAGGGGTTGACGCCTCACCCGTCACTTTTGTCACCGGACGGTCGGGGTTGGCTTTCTGCCCGCCTCAGAGCGACAACTCGCGGGGGTGCCGCGCGGGCTACCGCGCGGCCAATAACGTTGTCGCTCTGAGGCGGGCACGTCGGCACATCCCGCCAACGGAGAACGCGCTACGCGCCCGCCGGCACCAGGCGCAGCGAGATCGAGTTGATGCAGTACCGCTGATCGGTCGGCGTCGGATAGCCCTCGCCGGCGAACACATGGCCCAGGTGGCTGTGGCAGTTCGCGCACAGCACCTCGGTGCGCGTCGTCCCCATCGAATGGTCGGGCCGCAGGATCACCGCGTCGGAGTTCGCCGGGTCGAAGAACGACGGCCAGCCGCAGTGCGACTCGAATTTCTCTGTGCTGCGGAACAATTCGGCGCCGCACGCCCGACACTGGTAGATGCCTTCGGTCTTGGTGTCGGTGTATTCACCGGTGAACGGCCGCTCGGTGCCGGCCTGACGCAGCACGTGGAACTCTTCGGGCGTCAGCTTCTGCCGCCACTCGTCGTCGGTCAGCTGCAGCTTGGGGGAAGTCATGCGTCCACGCTAGCTCGAATGGCGGTGACCCGCTGCGCCCGGCTCCGCCGCGCTTGCGATCACCGCGTCGCGCTCGTGGTCAACGGACAGCCAAGAAGGATCGATGCCCTCGTCCAGCCGGTTTTCGGCCTTGGCGTCCAGGTAACGGAAGTAGAGCACCGTGAACACCACGATCAGCAGCAGCGACCAGCCGTAGGTGATCTTCAGGTAGTGCAGCGCGCGGCCGTACCGCATGTGTTGGTAGATCAGCCAGTCGTCCAGCGCCAGGAACCCGTACACACCCAGCCACGCCGGCCAATTGCGGATCAGCGAGTTCTGCAGCACCACCGTCATCAAGAAGGGGAACAGCATCATCGAGTAGTAGCCCTGGGCCAGCGGCAGCACCAGCCACGACCACAGCAGCAGCACGCCCGAGGAGCTGGTGTACCAGAACAGCGGGTCCCGGGTGCGGTAGTAGCGGTACAGCAGCCACAGCGCGCCGATCGCGAGCAGCGTGAACAGGACCCGCAGGAACACGATCAGCCAGGTGGGCAGCCCGAAGTACACCCCGTTGCCCTCGATCGAGCTGTTGAAGTAGTCCCGGACGCCGCCGATGTAGGGAAGCGTGCGGGTGACGAAGTCCATCGGGTCGCTGACCAACGGCCACGCGGCCGCGTTGATGACGACCGGAACCACGATCGCGGGCACCAGCGTCCGCCACTGGCGGTTCAGCAGCGGCAGCAACAGCAGCGGTCCCAGCACGGGTTTCAGCGTCAGCGTGAGCCCGATGACCGCTCCCGCCCACCACTGATGGCCCACCCGGCCGTCCAGCAGCCACCGCAGGAAAAGCACCTCGGCCAGCAGCACGCAGCCGTTGATGTTGGTGAACACCAGCGTGCTCGTCACGCTTTCCGTGCAGAACATGGCCAGCAGCAGGGCGGGCGCGGCCACCGAGGACAGCGTGAATTTGAACAGCCGCAGCAGCAGGTACCAGGCGAGCAGGATCGCGACGGTGTTGATTCCGATGAACAGATACCGCGACGGCGTGAAGGACAGGTATCCGAAGGGCGCCATCAACAACGTGCCGCCGGGCGGATACAGGTAGTGCGGGTCGACGTAGTCGAAGTGCTCGTTGTAGATGTCCCAGCCGCGCCGGAAGTTCAGCACCGCCCGATAGACCGGCTTGAAATCGTCGGTGATGTTGCCGTTGAGCGTGAGGATGATGCTGCGGTGCAGCACCGACATGATGGCCAACGGCCACAACACCGACCGCACGACCGCCGCGGTGCTCGGTGCGCTGGTGCGGGGACGGAACGCGGCCAGCAGCGAATCGCGCAGGCCGGTTCGGGTCGAGTCAGCTGCCGTCACGAAGCGCAAAGTATCAGGCGGGACAGTAGGTGTCGGTCCCGGGCAGTTTGCCGCTGTTGAGATAGCCGATCAACGGCGCGACGGCGCAGGGCGAATAGATGCTGGCGCCGTGGCCGATGCCCTGCCACATCACCCGCTTGCTCGCCGCGTTGGCGTTGATGATCATCGCCGCGGTCGCGGCGGCCCCCTCGTTGCCGACGATCGGGTCGTTCTGCACGCCCGCCAGCAGGACGTCGACCTTGAGGTCCTTGGGCGCCGCGGGCGGCGGAATCGTGGGCCAGTGCACGCATTTCACCAAGTTCAGCGCTGCCACGGTGCCGAACTGGGGATACAGCTTCGCCCACGCCACCACGAGTTCGCGCACCCGGTCGGGGGTCGGCCGGTTGATGGAATCGCTGCAGGAGTTGACGAACTGGCCGTCCGAGTCGGTGAGGGCGTACGCGTGGGCGATGAGGTTGTTCAGCTGGTTGGCGTCCCCGGAGCGGGCGGCCGCCAGCGCGCCGGCCAGGCTCTGGGTGGCGCCGACGCGTCCGCCGGAGGGGAAGCCCAACGCGACGGCGATGGCGGTGGCCACCGCGGACACCGGCGCGCCGCCGGGCCCCTTGCCCGCGCGGGCGTCGGCCAGCATCGCGCTGATGGCGCCCTTGGGGTCCGGGCCCAGCGGGCAGTTGACGGCGACGCACTGCGCGGCGAACGCGTCGAGCGCGGCCTGCTGGCCCCTGACCTGTTGCTCGGCGGCGGCTTCGGCGTTGACGCCCAACGCAATTGGGGAGTCGAGGATCAGCCGGGCGACCCGGTCGGGCCGCGACGCGGCATAGGCCAGCGCCACCTGGGCGCCATTGCCGATCCCGACCAGCGCGACCGCCGGCACGTCCCACAGGCTGCGCAGGCGCTCGATGTCGGAGGCGGCGTGCGAGTTGTCGTACGCCGAGGAGCCCGGGGCGATGGCGTCGGTGCAGTTGGTGGTGGCGGTGTTGGAGATGTCGGACAGGTTGGCGACCGGGTCGTCGCCGGCCTGGAACTGCGCCTGGTCGCGCATGGCCTGGCGGTCGAGCTGGTCGCGGCAGTCGATGGGGCTCGACATGCCGATGCCACGGCGGTCGACGGCCACGATCGGGTGGGTTTGCAGCACGTCGGCGCCGCCCCGGGCGAGCCAGGCCGGCAGCTGCGTCGACGACGGCAGGTCCGAGCCCGTGGTGAAGACGAGCGGCCCGGCGTCGTGCGGCGTCTTGTCCGAGCGCGCGCGGACCACGCCGATGCTCAGCGTTCCCGACCCGCCGCCCGTCGGGTCGAGGTCGGCGTCGTAGTTCGCGCAGTCCAGCTGCACGCCGGGTGCCGCGGGGACAGCCGCGTCGCCGAACACCTTCGCCGTGCAGTCACGCCAGGACAGGTCGTTCTTGGGTGCGGCGATCGGCGGGGGACCGGCCGGCGGGGGTTTCGAGGTGGCCGCACCCTGCGGTCGGGCGCCGGAATCGGTGGCGAAGCGCGGGTCCGCGCCCAGGCCGGGGACGCAGCCGGCGACTAGCGCGCTCACCGCCACCAGGATTGTGGCGGACGCGATATGCCGACTCATGCCGACCACAGTAGCTTCGACTTTTCAGCCCCGGACGTAACGGGCGTATAGGTAGCCGGCGTCGTCGGTGAGCAGGTGGGCGCGGCACATGCGGGTCAGCACCTGGCCCGGGCCCGTCGCGATGCGCCGGGCCAGCCCGCCGACCAGGTAGGGCGCGATGGTCAGGCACAGCTCGTCGAGCAGGTCGCGGTCGACGAACGCGCCGAGCAGCATCGGGCCGCCCTCGGTCAGCACGCGGCGCATGCCGCGCGCCGCCAGGGCCGCCAGCAGGGCGGCTTCGTCGACAACACCGGGATCGCCGCCGGAGCAGTCGAGCACCTCGCACAGGTCACCGAGTCGCCGGCTCGTCTCCGCGGCCGCCGCCGCGCAGGTGATCACCAGGGGCGGCACCTCGGTGCGGGTGAACACCGCCATGTCGCGGTCGAGGCGGCCCGACTTGGTGACGATCGCCAGCTGCGGGACCTCGCTTTGCCCGCGGGTCTGCCGCCCCTGTCGCTGCGCGACGGCCAGGTGCGCGCCGGAATAGCCCTCGATGCGCACCGTGCCCGCGCCGACCACGATCACGTCGGCCAGTTCGCGCAGCAGGTTGAAGATCTGCCGGTCGCCGGGCCCGCCCATGGTGCCGCTGCTGCCGTCGGCGGTGGCGCCGCCGTCCACGCTTGTGATGAAATTCGCCCGCACGCACGTGCCGTCGATGTCCGGATAGCCGTAGAGGCGGGCGAGTTCGGCGTCGTCGATTTCCCGCGTCGACCCGAGCAGCGTCAACCGGGTCTCTGGCATGAGCTTGATTGCAGCACGCCGCTACAGTTCCTGCATGCACGGGGGCCGCGTGGGGCATCTGGTGGATCGGCATCCGACCGTGTCGCCGGAGCGATTGATCGCCCAATTGCGGCCGCCGCCAACGTTCGCGGACGTGAGCTTCGCGTCGTATCGGCCCGATCCGGGGGAACCGAGCCAGGCGGCCGCCGTCGCGGCCTGCCAGGACTTCTGCCGGGAGGCCGTGGAGCGGCGGGCCGGCCGCCGAAAACTGTTGGGCAAGCGCGCCGTGCTGCCCGGCGTCGGGCTGTATCTCGACGGCGGCTTCGGCGTGGGCAAGACGCACCTGCTCGCCTCGGCCTACTATCAACTGCCGGGGGAAGGGCCGCAGCCGCCAACACCCAAGGCGTTCGCCACCTTTGGCGAGCTCACCCAGCTCGCCGGGGTGTTCGGCTACGTCGAATGCATCGACATGCTGGCCGGTTACACGGCGGTGTGCATCGACGAGTTCGAGCTCGACGATCCCGGCAACACCACCCTGATCTCGCGGCTGCTCTCCTCGTTGGTGGAGCGGGGGGTGTCGGTGGCGGCCACCTCGAACACCCTGCCCGAGCAGCTCGGCGAGGGCCGCTTCGCCGCGCAGGACTTCCTGCGCGAGATCAACACGCTGGCAAGCATTTTCACCACGGTGCGGATCGAGGGGCCCGACTACCGGCATCGCGGGCTGCCACCGGCGCCGCAGCCGCTGTCGGACGAGGAGGTCGTCGCGCGCGCCGCGACCGTCGAGGGGGCGACGCTGGACGATTTCGACGCGCTGTGCGCGCATCTGGCCACCATGCACCCGTCGCGGTATCTGACGTTGATCGAGGGCGTGACGGCGGTGTTCCTGACCGGCGTGCACGGCATCGACGACCAGAACGTGGCCCTGAGGCTGGTGTCGTTGACCGACCGGCTTTACGACGCCGGCATCCCGGTTGTCGCCTCCGGCGCGCGGCTGGACACCGTGTTCAGCGAGGAGATGCTGGCCGGTGGCTATCGAAAGAAATATCTGCGGGCTACGTCGCGGCTGGTGGCGCTGACCCAAGGTCGCGAACCATGAGGTAGTCGTTCTCGAGGCGGGCGCCCACCCGAAAGGTCCTGGTGCCGTTGACCGTAAAGCCGTGCTTGGCGTAAAAGCGTTGCGCGCGTTGGTTTGCCTGGTTGACGCCCAGCCAGACGCGGTGCGCGCCCCACTTTTCGGCGGTCGCCACGCTGAGCTCCATCAGCGCCGCCGCCGCCCCGGTGCCGTGGTGTTCGGGCAGCACGTAGATCTTCGACAGCTCGGCGGAGTCGGTGCCGTCACGAATCACCATGGCGTAGCCGATGATTCGGCCGCCCCGCGCGGCGGTGATGACCGCGCGATCCGGATCGGCCAGGTATTCCGCGAAGCGCTCCGCCGACAGGTTGGCGTTGATGAACGACGCGATGTCGTCAGGGGCCGTCGCGGGCGGGCAGGCCAGCGGAAAGGTTTGCGCAGCAACGGCAGCCAGGTCCCCGGCGTCAACCGAACCCGTCGCGAGCGTCAGAGATTCCCCGCGGATCACAGATTCCATTGGGCGAGGTGATAGCCCGTCTTCTTGTCCAGCAGGACCACGGTGGAGACCGGGTCGCGGTAGGCGTCCCAATACACCGCGCCGCGCACGATCGCCCCGTTCGGCGCATTGACGAGGACGTTGTCCAGCGCGTCGGGCGCGTCGGAGGCCCGCGGCTTGTAGGCGTCGGCGAACGGGGTCACGCCGTCGAAGCTGAACTCGGTCGCCATGATGAACGGATTGGGCACCTGGACCGCGCGAATCGTCACATCGGCGCGGTCGACGGTGCTGCCCGGGAAGCTTTTGATCGGAACGCCCTCGCGGGTGTAGCCGAATCCCGGGGGCGGGTCGCATGGGGCCACGCTGCTGACGGTGACGTCGGCGATGTACTTGCCGGTGTCCACCCGCAGGGTGTCGCCGAGGTGACCGATCGGCGCGTCACCCGCCCACGCGCGCGGCGCGGGGACGTTCGCGATCGCGACGATCAGTGTGGACAAGGCAATCAGCCAGCGGCGCATCCTCGCATGATTGCACAGGCGCTACGGCGAAGGGGAGGGGTCGCTCCCGGCGCTCAGCGATTCGAGCGCATCGACCAAATCCGTCTCGACGCGCTCCTTGTCGACGCCGCACCGGTGCAGTGGCCCCGCACCGTCCTCGAGTTCGAGCAGCGCCAGCAGCAGGTGTTCGGTGCCGATGTAGTTGTGGCCCAGGCGAAGTGCCTCGCGGAAGGTCAGCTCCAGCGCCTTGCGCGCCGGGCCGCTGAACGGGATGAGCTCGGGGGGTTCGCCGGCCGCCGGGGGCAGGCTGACGGCCGCCCGGATCGTGTCGGGGTCCACCTTCTGCTTCTTCAGCAGCACCGTCGCCAGCGCGGCCGGGTCGGTGAGCAGGCCGAGTAGCAGGTGGTCGGGGGTGATCTCGCTGTTGCCGGCCTCGTGCGCGGCGTTCTGGGCCGCCACCACCGCGCTGCGCGCCCGGGGCGTGAACCGCCCGAAGCCTTGCTCGGGGTCCAGCGTGGTGGGCTCGGCGCGGGGGACGAACCGCTTTTGGGCGGCCTGCTTGGTGACGCCCATGCTCTTGCCGATGTCGGTCCAGGAGGCTCCCGAGCGGCGGGCCTGGTCGACGAAGTGCCCGATCAGGTGGTCGGCGACCTCGCCGAGGTGCTCAGCGGCCAGGACGGCGTCGGCGAGCTGGTCCAGCACGTCCGGGTGCACCCGTTTGATGGCGTTGATGAGCTCGTCGAGGCGGACGGGGTAGGCGATCGGGGTCGGTTCGGACATGCCGTCAACGGTAGGTTGACGAATGCGAGATTGTCAACCTCAAGTTGACGCCCCGTTTTGGGTGCGGCCGTCCGTCGCCTCTGGCACGATCAGGGGGCCGTGAAACCGTTGATTCTCACGTTGACGAGCCTTGCCGCCCTGGTCGGCATGGCCGCGCCCGCGCGGGCGGACTACACCGACGACAGCTTCCTCACCTCGCTGCGCGCGGCCGGCATCACCTTCCCCGACCCGGGACCGGCAATCGGTGCCGGGAAATGGGTGTGCGACGCGGTGAGCAGGGGGACGCAGATGGTGGACGTCGTCAAGACGATCCAGGCCCAGAACCCCGGGCTGCACGGGGACAACGCGGCCCGGTTCACCGCGATCGCGGCCAACGTGTATTGCCCGCAAACCCTGGCCGCCAGTGGCGGGAAGGTCGACGGCGCCTCGTAGCGTCACTGGATTTTTACAAACACGCCGGCCAACGGCGGGTTAACGAAACCTGACGTCAACATTTCGTGCTTAGTCTGCTGCGAGCAGCGGCCCAGGTGGGGGATGGATTTGGACTTCGTTCAGGCACGGGTGATCGACCCGCTGAGCAATGCCCTGAGTTGTCATGTCCTCGTTTACCTGCTCATCGGCGTCGGCATCTACTTCACGGTGCGCACCCGATTCATTCAGATCCGGTACTTCGGGCGCATGCTTCGCCAGCTCCGCAGATCCCACCGCCAAGACGGTGGGATCTCGTCTTTTCAGGCCTTCTGCGTCGGCCTCGCGTCCCGGGTGGGCACCGGAAACATCGCTGGCGTCGCGATCGCGCTCACCGTGGGCGGGCCGGGCGCCATCTTTTGGATGTGGGTGGTGGCCGGGGTCGGCATGGCCACGGCGCTGATAGAGGCGACCCTGGCCCAGGTCTTCAAGGTCCGTTCGGACGACGGCGCCTTCCGGGGTGGCCCCGCGTTCTACATCCGGCGCGGCCTGCGCTCACGGGCGGGCGGCGTCTTGTTCGCCGTGCTGCTCGTCGTCACGTTCTCGACCGCGTTCAACATGGTGGAGACCAACGCCATCAGCGGCGTGCTGAAATCGTCGCACGGCGTCGACATCGGTTGGACGACAACGGGTCTGGCCGTGCTGGCGGTGGCGGTGCTCTTCGGCGGGGTGCGCAGCGTCGCCAAATTCGCGGAGTGGGTCATTCCGGTCGCCGCGCTGACGTACGCGTTGCTGGCCCTGGCGATCGTGGCCGTCAACATCTCCGCGCTGCCCGCCGTCCTCGAGGAGATCGTCGGCGGCGCATTCGGAATCAGGCAGCTGGCGGGCGGATTCGCCGGCGGCATCGCGACGGCCATGCTGACCGGGGTCAAGCGCGGCCTGTTCGCCTGCGAGGCGGGGATGGGTAGTTCGCCCAACATCGCCGGCGCCGCGACCGTGTCACATCCGGTGGAGCAGGGTCTGATTCAGTCGCTCGCCGTCTTCGTCGACACCATGGTGATCTGCACGGCGACGGCGTTCATCGTGCTCATGGCGGGTCCCGGCGTCTACGATCCGGCCCACACCGGCTCGATCGCGGGCGCCAGCCTGACCCAGTCGGCGATCGCCGCCGGCCTCGGGTCGTGGACCACCGTGGTGATGACGGCCGTGGTCTTCGTGTTCGGATTCGCCTCGGTGCTCAGCAATTACGTCTGCGCCGAGGCCAACCTGTTCTTCCTGGGCGGCCGGCACCTGGCCACCAACGCGCTGAAGGTCGTGACGCTGGGGGCGATCGTGTTCGGCGCGATGTCGCAGCTCAAGCTGGTGTGGGCGCTCGCCGACCTGACGATGGCGCTGATGGCCATCGCCAACCTGGTCGCAATCTCCCTGCTGAGCAAGTGGGCGTTCGCAACGGTGCGCGACTTCCACCGTCAGTCCCTGCGTGGCGCCCATCCCGTCTTCATCGCCAGCGAGGCCGGGCTGCCCGGCGTTCTGGCCGGCGACATCTGGGAAGCCCCGGAGCGCCGGCAGGTCGGAGCGCTGCCCGACTCGTTGCGGCTGAGCCGGCCGGCGGCGTAGCCGTCGCCGGTTCGGCCCCAATTGTCACGATCTGTACCGAATTCCGCGCGCTCCGCGGTGCGCAGGGCATTGGCCCGATACAGTCAGCACGTCTGACATGCCATCTGGGCTGAATACGAAGGGTTTTAGCACTCCCGCGGCTTCCAAAACTCCTAGCGCGCCCGCAAACACCTAAGCCAAAGGATCGCCGTGAGCCGATTTACCGAGACGATGTACGAAAACGCGCGGTCGAGCCCCAAGGGGATGGTCACCGGCGAGCCGCAGGCGCCCGCCCGGCATACCTGGGCAGAAGTGCACGCGCGGGCTCGTCGGGTGGCGGGTGGGCTGGCGGCGGCGGGCATCGGGCCGGGCGACGCTGTCGCCGTGCTCGCGGGCGCACCGGTCGAGATCGCGCCCACCGCGCAAGGCATCTGGATGCGCGGCGCCAGCGTGACCATGTTGCATCAGCCCACCCCGCGCACCGACCTGGCGCGCTGGGCCGAGGAGACAACCGGCGTCATCGACATGCTGTCGGCGAAAGCCGTTGTCATCTCGGAGCCGTTCATGGCCGCCGTGCCGGTGCTGTCGGGTCTCGGTACGACGGTGCTCACCGTCGAGACGCTGCTCGCGAACGCCCCGGTCGGGCCCGTCGACACCTGCGACGACGACGTGGCGCTGATGCAGTTGACATCGGGCTCGACGGGATCGCCCAAGGCGGTTCAGATCACGCACGCCAACATCGTCGCCAACGCGAAAGCGATGATGGCCGGCTGCGACTTCGACCTCGATACCGACGTGATCGTGAGCTGGCTGCCGTGCTTCCACGACATGGGCATGACGGGCTATCTGACGGTGCCGATGTACGTCGGCGCCGAGCTGGTGAAGGTCACGGCGATGGACTTCCTGCGCGATACGTTGTTGTGGGCCAAGCTGATTGACAAATACAAGGGCACCATGACCGCCGCGCCGAATTTCGCGTACAACCTGTTGGCCAAGCGGTTGCGCAGACAGGCCACACCCGGGGACTTCGACCTGTCCTCGCTGCGGTGGGCGCTGTCGGGCGCGGAACAGGTGGACCCGCTCGACGTCGAGGACCTCTGCGAGGCCGGGGCGCCGTTCGGGTTGAAACCCGAGGCGATCATCCCCGCCTACGGCATGGCCGAGACGACAGTTGCGGTGTCGTTCTCCGCGTGCGGTGGCGGCATGCTCGTCGACGAGGTGGACGCCGACCTGCTGGCCGTCCTGCACCGCGCGGTCCCCGCGAGCAGGGGACATACCCGCCGACTCGTCTCACTCGGCCGGCCGCTCGAGGGCTTGGAGCTGCGCGTCCTCGACGAGGAAGGGGGCGTGCTGCCGCCGCGCGGCGTGGGCGTCATCGAGGTGCGCGGTGAACCGGTGACCAATGGCTACACCACGGCGGCCGGGTTCATCGCCGCGCAGGATGAGCGGGGCTGGTATGACACCGGCGACCTGGGCTATCTCACCGAGGACGGCAATGTCGTGGTGTGCGGGCGGCTCAAGGACGTGATCATCATGGCTGGCCGCAACATCTACCCGACCGACATCGAGCGTGCCGCCTGCCGGGTCGCCGGCGTGCGGCCGGGCTGTTCGGTCGCGGTGCGACTCGACGCCGGGCAATCGCGCGAGACGTTCGCGGTGGCGGTGGAATCCAAGGAGTACGACGACCAGGCGCAAGTGCGCCGCATCGAGCGCCAGGTGGCGCACGAGGTGTTCGCCGAGGTCGACGTCCGCCCCCGAAACGTGGCGGTGCTGCAGCCCGGGATGATCCCCAAAACCCCGTCGGGCAAGCTGCGGCGCGCCCACGCGCTGGGCCTCGTCAGCTGAATTGCCCGCGTCTCGTCCACCGGCTTCAGCGGATCGACACCAGCTGGTCGATCGAGTCCCTGGGCAAGTCACCGTCAACGAAGGCGGTCACCACCAGTTTGCCCAGTGTGATCGCGCCGTTGTGGTTGTCGAGAAAGGCGATGTCGGCGGCATCGCGGCCAGTGGCGATGCGCACGAGGCTCTGCCTCGGCGCCAAGAGAGTGCTGTCGACCACTCGCCAATGTCCGTCGACGAACGCCTCGGCTACCGCATGAAAGTCCATCGGGTACAAGCCGGGCGCATACACGGAAACAACGCGGGCCGGCACCTTGACGGCCCGTAACAGCGCCACCACGAGATGCGCGAAGTCTCGACATACACCGGCACCCGAGAGCAAGGTATCCGCCGCGCCATCGATGGGGTCACTCGAGCCTGGTACATAGTTCAGCCGGCCGCCGACCCAAGAGGAAACCTTCTCCAACAGGGTCGCCGAATCGATGTACCTGCCGAATTCGGTTGCGGCGAAACCGAAGAACTTGTCGCACTCGGCGTAGCGGCTCGGACGCAGGTACATCGATAGGTCGTACTCTGTCACCGGTGCCGGGTCGGTTTGCCCAACGATCGTCGCCGCGTAGTCGACCTTGAGGTCACCCACGGGGACGACCATCTTGTGGATGCGGTTGCCGTGCACACCGCTGATCTCCAACGGTTGCAGAGGCTTTCCGTCCAACACAAATGACATCGACTCGGATACCTCGGTGTTGGGATGCGGTGCAACGGCGATCTGGAATTCCAAGGTCGTCGGCGCGGTGATCTCGACCTCGAGCTCAGCGGCGACCTCTCGTCTCATCTGTCCCCCCTGTCGCCTGACAGTCGACCCTCGGTCGCGGCCAAGCGCGGCGCCGCGTCCCGGTCAAGCGATTCACGACGGTGGCGTCGTCGCCTGGGAATCTCTGTTGGGTCGGTCGGAGAAAGTTGGAAGTTGCACCGGTTCCGAGTCGCGAGCGGTCTCGGACACGACTTCGGGCTCGTAGCGATGTGAAAACAGATCAGACGAATTCATCTATGCAGGGTTCCTCAATTGGTTCGGGCGATCGATTCGTGAGCTGCTCATCTCCACAGAAAATGTCGGCGGTGGCGGTGCTCAATACGAACGGCTTACCAACCAATCTACACGCGAGCGCCGGGAAACCACCCGCAGCCCCAGCAAGAAGGCGTTCAGGACGGGCGGGGCGCCGGCAGGCGGGCGGGCGGCAATAGGCTGATAGGCCATGCGCGTCGATCCTGGACCGCTGACGTGGTCCGCCCTGGTGCAGAGCTGGCAGCTGGACTGGGCCTCCGGCGCGGCGATCGTGCTGGTGGCCGCCGTATATGCCTGGTGTTACCGGCGCGCGCGATCGGTCCGACCGCCGCAGGCCGGCTGCTTCGGGGCGGGCGCGGCGCTGTGGGCGCTGGCGACGATGAGCGCGATCGGCGTCTACGCTTACGCCCTGTTCTGGATGCGTGCGCTGCAGGTCCTGCTGTTGCTCTACGTCGTGCCGTTCTTCATCGCGCAGGCCAAGCCGGTCACCGTGCTGCGAGACGCGTTCGGCCAAACCGGGCGCGACCGCCTCGACCGGCTGCTGGCGACTCGGTTCGCGCGGGTGCTCGCGCATCCGCTGACCACATCGCTGGCGATGCTGGGCACCCCCTGGCTGCTCTACCTGACGCCCTGGTACACGGAGTCGCTCGAGAACGAATGGATAGGCGCGCCCACCCGAATCCTGTTGGTGGCGATCGGTTTTGGCTACTTCTACGCCCGGCTGCAGGCGGATCCCGTTCCCCGCAGGTACTCCCAGGCCATCTCGTTGCTGATCACCGTCGTCGAGGCCCTGGGTGACGGGGTGCTCGGGTTGGTCATCTGGCAGGGCTCGTTGATCGGCGCGGCGTACTACGCGGAATTGCACCGGTCGTGGGGGCCCGATCAGCGGCTCGACCAGACGATCGGCGCGGGCGTGCTGTGGATTCTCGGGGACCTGGTCGGGTGGCCGTTCGTGCTGCTGCTGATGCGTGCGCTGTCCCGGGATGAGAAGACGCACGCGGCCGTTGTGGACGCAGAGCTGGACGCGGCCGAAGCGACCGAAACCGAGAGCGCCGCGCCGTCGGGATTGTGGTGGGAAAACGATCCCCAACTGCGCGAGCGATTCCGGCACCGCTAGGTGGTCGGGGATGCGGGAACGGCGCGAGTCTGGCACGATGGCGGCGTCATGAGACTGCTGTGGGGGATAGCAACCGTGGTCACCGTGCTCGGTCTGGCCGCGCCGGCGCACGCCGACCCCGACCCCGCCACCGATCCGGCCCCCGCCGCCGATCCGGCCACCGACGCCGACTTCCTGTCCGCGCTCAAGTTCGCCGGCATTACCTATCAGGACCCGAACACCGCGATTTCGGCCGCCAAGACGCTGTGCCAGCTGGAGGACACCGGCTCGACCGAGGACGAAATCATCGGAAACCTTCAGCAGCGCAACGGGTTCACCGGCAACGGCGCCGCCAAGTTCACGGTGATCGCGCTCGGCGCCTACTGCCCCAAGTACATCACCGGCGAGGGGCGCGGCCCCAAGCCCGAGGGCGCGGTCGGTGACTAGCCCCGGTTAAACCGCGCGGCCCTCGATGATGCTGAACCGCGACGCGGTGTCGATGACGCCGGTCATCGCGAAGCCGGCCTCGTCGAACAGGCGGCGGTACTCGCCGGCGGTGCGTTCTCGGCCGTCGTTGATGACGAGCATTTCCATGTCCACCCACTTGGCTACCGATGCGCTGTCGTCTTCGGGGATGACCGTCTCGACGAGCAGCAACGTGGCCCCGGGGGCGGCGGCCGACCGCACGTTGCGCAGGATCCGCACGGACGGCTCGTCGTCCCAGTCGTGGATGATGTGCTTGAGCACGTAGGCATCCCCGCCGGCCGGCACGCCGTCGAAGAACGAGCCCTCGGCGAGCCGGACCCGTTCTGCGACATCGTTTTCCCGCAACAAAGCCGAGGCCCCCGCGATCACCTCCGGCAGGTCGTACAGCACCCCCTGGGCGGAAGGGGCCGAGGCCAGGATCGCGGCGAGCAGCCGGCCGTGGCCGCCGGCGACGTCGACGATGGTGCCGAACCGGGTGAAGTCGTAGGCGTCGACGACGGGACCGATCGACAAGCCCGACAGGCCCGTCATGGCATCGTTGAAGATCTGCGCGAACTCCGGCTCGTCGCCCAGGTAGTCGAAAAAGTCCTTGCCGCGCAACGCCGGAACGCCGGACCTGCCCGTCCTGATCGCGTCGGTCAGCAGGCTCCAATGCTCGCGGTGCTGGCGGGATCCGACGAACCGCGCCATCGCGGCCATCGAGGCCGGCACGTCCGAGCGCAACTGCTCGGCCAGCGACGTCAGCTCGTAACGGCCGTCGTCGCGTCGCGCGAAGATGCCCTTGGTGATCAGGGCGCGCAGCAGCCTGCCCAGCGCGTCGGGATCGGCCCCGACCGCGGTGGCCAATTCGTCGAGGGGCAGCGGTCCGGCGGCCAGCGCGTCGGCGACTCGGAGGTCGGCGACCGCGGTGATGCCCTGCGAGATCCAGGCGGCCAGGACGAGTTCCTGCATCGTCTCCGCGGGGTGGGCCGTCGGTGTGTCGAGTGAAGTCATGTGCGGAGTCTCGCACGGATTGCCGGGATCTTGGACGTTCCGCTGCACGAACCGGCTTGGCATCGGCTATGTTGCGCGAGAGATCGGCAAACATCGTGAGGAGCCAATGGGAATGAAGGTATCGGTGATGGCGGCCGGCCTGGCCGCGAGCGCGTTGGTGGTCGGCGTCGCGGCGACCGGCTGTGGCGGCAACAAGTCGTCCGGCCCGTCGTCAGCCCCCTCGTCCACCACGTCGTCCGCGACGTCGACCTCCGCCGTGCCGACATCGAGCAGCCCGACCGCCCAGCCTTCCGACTACAGCAACCTGCTGATCAAGCCGACCGACATCGTCGTGCCGGGCGACACCTTCACCCTGTCTCAGACCTTGCCCGTGCCCAACCCCGCGGGAACCGAGGGCGTGTTCATGAACCAGGCCGGCACCCGCAAGGTCGACGACACGATCTATGTCTATCCCGACGCCGCAGCCGCGTCGCAGGCGCTCGACCAGAGCGCCAAGGGCATTCAGGAGCTGAGCGTGAAGGCGGCGCCGTCGCCGGCCGACGTGGGGACGGGCGGCCAGATCGCGGTGGGGCCGTCGCCGGACGGCGCCAAGTCGAAGGCGATCGTGATGTTCACCGAGGGCAAAGTCTTCGCGGTCCTCGAGTTCGAGAGCGGGCCCAACGATCCGCTGCAATCGGACTTCGTTCTCGATCTCGCCAAGAAGCAGGATGCCGCGATCAAGAGCGGGCCGCCCGACTGCTGCGCCACCCGGCCGTCGTGAGAAGGGGTCTGGCCACGCTCGGTGCGGCCGGTGTGTTGGGTTGGGGCGCCGCGCGGGCGATGGCCGCGCGGATAGCGCGCAACCCGGATCCGTTTCCGCGCGAACGGCTGCTCGCCGAGCAGGACGGCGAGCCCGTCCGGATCACCCGGCCCGACGGGACTGTGCTGCACGCGCTGGTCGCGGGGCAGGGCCCGCCGGTGGTCCTCGTCCATGGCTACACCGCGCGGGTCCTCGAATGGAATTTCGTCTGGGATGAGCTGCAGGCCAGAGGATTTCGCGTCATCGCGTTCGACCAGCGCGGCCACGGGCGCTCCACGCTCGGCTCCGAGGGCATCGGATCGGAACCCATGGCGGCCGACCTCGCCGCGGTCCTGCAGCACTTCGACGTGCGCGACGGCGTCCTCGTCGGGCACTCGATGGGCGGATTCGTCACCATCCGCGCCGTGCTCGACCACGCCGACGTGGCGCCGCGGCTGCGCGGGCTGGTGCTGTTCGCCACCTGGGCGGGCCGCATCCTGGACGGGGCGCCGCAGAACCGGCTGCAGATCCCGCTGCTGGAATACGGTGTCCTGCAACGGCTGATGCGCAACCAGACCATTGGGACGCTGTTCGGTGCCGCGCAGTGCGGCGCGCGCCCGTCACCGGCGATGGTCTCGGTGTTCATCGACTTCTTCAACCAACACCTGGACGAACACGGGCCGCTGCTGCCGATTGTTCGGGCCTTCTCACAGGAGGATCGCTACCCGCGGCTGGGCGAGATCGCGGTACCGACAGCCGTGATGGTCGGCTCCGCGGATCGCACGACGCCGACGAGTCATTCGCGCCGGCTCGCCGAGGGCATTCCCGGCGCGCGGCTCGTCACCGTGCCCGACGCGGGACACCTGCTGAACTGGGAAGCGCCCGACGAACTGATCAAGGTCGTCGAATCGTTTCCGGCGCAACGCGTTTAGGCAGCCCGCGCGATCCAGCTGAAGCTGTGCATCTCGGGGATCTGTGGCGTCAGCGCCGCGGCCACGCTGCGACCGATCCGATCGGCCTCGGCGAGTGGGGTTTTCGGGTCGAGGAAGCCTTCCACCTCGACCCGCAGGGTGCGCCCGGTCCAGCGGGCCCGGGCGTGGGCGTGCATGACGCCCGGAACCGCGGTGGCCGCGGTCTCGGCGGTCGTGATGATTTCCGGGTCGACGCCGTCGAGCAGCCGGTGCGCGATGTCGGTGGTCACCTCCCAGCCGACGTGGCAGATGAACGCCGTGACGACGATCCCGGCGACCGCGTCCGCCCAGCCCCAGCCGAGCGCCACGCCGATCAGCCCCAGCATCGCGCCGGCCGAGGACAACGCGTCGAGCCAGGAATGCTTGGCGTCGGCCACCATGGTCGCCGACCGGATCCGCCGGCCCACCGCCAGCTTGTAGCGGGCCACCAGCTGATTGCCCGCGATGCCCACCGCGGCGGCGGCGATGCCCCAGCCCAGGTGCCCGGTCCCGCCGTGGCGGAGCAGCTTCGTGACGCTTTCGAAGCCGGCGACCGCGGCGCTGCCCCAAATCACCAGGGCCACACCGATGCCGGCGAGGTCCTCGGCGCGTTCGTAGCCATAGGGATAGCGCTCGGTGGGCAGTTTGCGTGACGCCCGGAAACCGACGAACACCAGCGCGCTGGTCGAAACGTCCGACAGGTTGTGCAGCGCGTCGCCGAGCAGCGCCACCGATCCGGACACCAGCGCGATGGCCAGTTCGACGAGGCCGGTCAGCGCCAATCCGACCGCGCTGACGGCGACGGCGCGGTTGGCCTGGCGGCGCTCGCCCGCATCGTCGGCCAGGATCTCCAGGGGGAAGCTCGCCGCCGGGTCGCGGACTCCGTTGATTACGTGCATACCGCCAAGGCTACGAGCTTGCTGTCCACGGCGTGCGTTAGGTTCCGTCCGTGAAGGTCGTGGTGGTGGGCTACGGAAGCCGGGGCGATGTCGAGCCCTGCGTGGCGGCGGGCCGCGAGCTGCAGCGCCGGGGCCATGACGTCCGCACGGCGGTGTCGCCCGACAAGGTCGGCTTCGTCGAGTCGGCGGGGCTGACCGCGGTCGCCTACGGACCGGACACGCGGGAGCGGATGGACTCGGCCGCCAATTTCGTCCGCCGCGTCGACAACCCGTTCGCCGCGTTGCCCGAGGTCATGGAGCAACTCACCCGGGTTTGGGCGGACAAAGCCGCCACGCTGACGGCGCTCGCGACCGACGCCGACCTGCTGGTGGCCGGCTTCAACGAGCAGGAGCTGGCCGCCACCGTCGCGGAGCATCGCGGCATTCCGCTGGCCGCGCTGCATCTCTTCCCGACGCGGGTGTTCTCCACCGGGGTGCTGTATTCGAACATGGTCAAGGACATCGCGGCGGCCCAGCGCCGCGAGCTGGGGTTGCCGGAGGGGACCTCACCGCCGTCGCTGGAGATCCAGGCCTACGACGAGCTCTGCCTGCCCGGCCCGGCGGCCGACTGGGTCGAGCCGGACGGCCGGCGGCCCTTCGTCGGCGCGCTGACGCTCGAGTTGCCGGCTCCGGCCGACGACGAGGTGGTGGAGTGGATCGCCGCGGGGACACCGCCGATCTGCTTCGGCCTGGGCAGCACGCCGGTCTCGGCTCCGGCGGAGCTTGTCGCCATGATCGTCGCGGCCTGCGCGCAGCTGGGGGAGCGGGCGCTGATTTGCAGCGGCCCCAACGACTTTGCCGATTTGCCGCGCTCCGATCACGTCAAGATCGTGGACGCGGTGAACCATGCGGTCGTGCTGCCGGCGTGCCGCGCCGTCGTGCACCACGGCGGCGCCGGTGTGACGGCGGCGGGCCTGCGGGCCGGAATCCCGGCGGTGGTCCTGTGGCTCTGGCTCGACCAGCCGCTGTGGGCGGCCGGCATCGAAAGGCTGAAAGTCGGTGTCGCGCGCCAGCTTTCGATGACGAGCCGGGAAACGCTGGTCGCCGACCTACGGTCTGTTCTCGCCCCGGACTACGCCGTGGGCGCCCGTGACGTCGCCGCCCGGATGACCACGTCGGTCCAAAGCGTCGCCCGCGCCGCCGATCTGCTGGAAGGCACCGCCACGAGTTGCGCCTAGCCGCCGCCTATCCCACGCTGGATAAATGGGGGTGAAGCTGGCCTTGGCGGCCGGACTGATGGCCGCCCTTCTTGCGCCGGCTGCCGCACCCGGGGCGGTGCCGCTGGGCTGCGGGATCACGTGGACGCGCACGGGCGGCGTGTGGATCTACCAACCCGACTGTCCGCAACCGCCGCCGCCGTCGCAACCCCCGCCGCCTGGCCCGCCGTCACCGCCACCAACTCCGTAGACTTCCGCGCGTGGCATATGACGTTCACATCCGAACCGCCGACGGCGGTGTCCAATACCCCAACGCATTCGGCTACGACATCAAAGACGGAATCCTGATGGTCGAGGTCGGCGACGACGCCGACCACGCCGACAAAATCTACTTCTCCCCGGGCTACTGGCAGCAGTACGTGGTCGACCCTTACAGCGACGACCCCCTCGACCTGGAGCTCGACGTCTTCGACGACGACGAAGACGACGAGGACTACGAAGACGACGACGACGATGACGTCGAGGCGGACCACGACGACGAAGGCGACGAATAGGCGTCGCGCCATCGGGTGATCCGCCCCGTGACGTCGGTCACGATTGCCGCGGATTCGGGCAGCCCAGCCGTCGCTCCGGTGTTGCACGGGACGGTTGTCTCATCAGACGACGACCCGAATCGGAGCGAGGCGGACATGCGGCACATCACGACCACGATCTACGGACACCACGGGACCCGCGACCTGGAGGGCGCCGCGTTCTGGATCTTCGGCGGCATCATCCTCCTGATCGCCTTCGGCGACGCCGTCGCCGTCCTGGTCGCCGCGGTCGGGATGCTGAGCGCGGTCGCGTGGATCTACCGGAAGATCGAGCGCCGCTTCGAGCGACACGACGCGCCCGCGGCCGCGGTGACCCAGCTTCGTTCGGAGTGGTCCGGCCAATACGACGCGAATGAGGCTGCGGCGCAGGCGCTGCCGCGTCACCCGCACGCTGCGTAGATAATCGCCCGAAAAGCCGACTATTCAGCTCCGCATAATCTGCTTTTTGCCGGCTGTCTCTATTCTGCTACGGCCCCCTCAACGCCGAGGAGAAAGAGAGCGCAGCAAATGTCCTCACTTCGCTGGCTGGCCACGCTGGCCATCCCCGTCATGACCGGCGCCGTCCTGGTTTCCGGCACTGCGATCGCGAGCGCCGATCCCGCTGACGACGCGTACCTCTCTCAACTGCGCGCCGCCGGCTTCAGCTGGCCGCCCGACCACGACGAGGCCCTCACCGCGATGGGGCGGCTCATCTGCGACGATCTTGGGTGGGGTTGGACGTACGACCAGATCACCCAAAACATCCACTCCACCTTGGACCCGAGAAACGTCACGTTCGGAGAAATCGGGTCCATGGTGAGAATCGCGCATGCGACCTATTGCCCGCTGCAGCGATGCTGGGCCGCTCACTGCTGAGCGGCGCATTAGCTGACGTCTAACTTTTTTGCCCGTACGCGTCTAGGTGACGGCGCGGAATAAGGGTATAGATGGGGTACATGCACTTCGCTCTAGTTCCGAAATTTGTCGCGGACTGAGAGGAGGAGCCGATGGCCCCGAATGGTCGGCGCTGCTTCGTGGGGCTGTGCGCCGCCGCGCTCGCGATCGCCCTGCCGCTTGCGCCACCGGCGTCCGCCGACGCGGCGTCCTGGAATGGCACGTACGCGATCACGTTCATGGTGGGCCCGAAGTCCGGGACCAGCATGGCGGTCGGTGACCCCGAGGTGCAGCACACCGACACCTACGGGTTCCGTTCGAGCTGTACCGGCGGAAAGTGCGTCGCCACCATCGTCAGCGGGCCGCCGCCGAGCAACCCGACGGTTCCGCAACCGGTCCAATTCACCTGGGACGGATCGTCGTGGACGCAGGTCAGCGATTTCCAGTGGGACTGCATGATGCCCGACACCAGCATCCAATGGAATCCGGCGCACTCCACCGTGCGCTACACGCCCCAACCCGACGGATCGCTTTCCGGCGTCATGCACACCGAGATCCTCAGTGGCGCGTGCCAGGGCACGATCGACATGGACATGAAGGCCGAGCGGGCGTGAATTGCTCTAAGCTATTGCGCTGCAATTCAATTCGCTTAGCCCTTTGCCTCCGGCATGCCCGGCGATACGATGCGAGCATGCGTTTCACCTATTTCGCTGCCGCGGTCGGCACGGCTATCGCGCTGCTCGGGGTGTCGCCCGCTCACGCCGACATCAGCGGTTTCAATCGTTGCGTCGCGGGCATCAAGCAACTCCCGCTGAGTGAACCGGACCCGCAAAACTTCCAGCGCGCCGGAGTTATCGAGCAGGACCTCAAATCGGGCGTTTCCCCCGACGCGGAGGCTCAGAAGGTGGCGCGGATGGGTTTCGACCAGCAGACGGCCGCCACGATTGTGGCATGCGTCATCGAGGAGAATCCGTAGTCGCGACGCGTCGAGAGCCAATCAGTCTGTCTTGTGCCAGGTTTGGCAGCTCCGCGTCAGGAATGCCTTGTCGGTTGGCGTGATCATCACCACCTGAGGACCGGTGCCGATGTCGCTGTCGATGATGTGGGTTGCACCGAGACTGCTCAGCCGCGCCCAATAGCAATCGGATCCTCCTTCGGGGCTGGGACCGCCCGAGCGATAGGTGCCTGCCACGATGTCGATGCCGACGCGATAGGTTCCGTCGGTCTCGATGACGGTCCTGGGGGCGAACGGCGGCGATGGAGCGGTCACGGTGACCGTTTTCGTGATTTCCACCGCGGCCGTCACCGGTCGTTGCTGTCTCGCCTGACCCGCCGCAACCTGCGAGAACTATCGCCGCGCCCGCGACAGCTAATTTCCTGCCCTGCATGAAGGAGGGTAAGCAGCTGATGCTTGGACTGCCACGGCAGGCCGTGGTGGTGTCAAGCTAAACGCGTGTCGTGGGCTGATGTGCTGGCCGCCGGCCTGGCCGGTGCTGACGTGGCGGGCGCTCGTTGCGCCCGAGGTGTTGCCACGGCAGCCACCTTCGCCGCCGTAGCTGTCGCGGGCGCCGGTCCCGCGTCCGCCGCTCCGGTGATGAGCGGCCACTACATGAAGACCACCACCGATCCCGGGGGCGGCCGCACATTTACCGAGAATTGGTACTTCACCCCATGCGGGGACGGGTGTGCCGACATGTCGAGCCCGGCGGCGGGCGTCAGTGGCCGGGCGATGTTGATGGACGGTCAATGGACACTCGACAGCACCGAGGACATCGTGTGTAGGGGCGGTGTGACGGAAGGCGACGCGGCGAGCGCGCACTACGCCTGGGATGCGAACACCCTGACCGGCACGGTCCAAGTCATCCAAAGGCAGCCCGTCTGCGACCATCCGCCACAGTCATATACCTTGAGCTTCCGATTGACGAAAGCGCTCTGACAAAAGGCGCTTTGAGCTGCGTTTGCCCAAGACGCCGGTCATGGAACCGTCTGCCCTAGATGATCATGCCGGGCCACAGCGGGGAGGTCATCGGCGAGAACGTGATAGCGCCCGTCTCGACAAGGTATAGGAAATCAGCAATCCAATGCCGGCAATCGGAAGCCAAATGGGCGACGTTATGAATCCCAGTAAGGGGCCAACGAATCCGAGGAGCAGCCATTCGGGCGGGGTGGTGGCGATAAAGTTGGCAATCAGGCTCGCGTCCGCGGGCAAGTTCTGCAGGAAGGAACTGGGCGAGGCGGGCCTCGATGCCGGCATAGGAAAACGCGCCAGCAGTCAAGTGCTGCACAAACTGCTCCTGGAACGCCGTTGCCTGTCCGGTCAGCGCCTGATGGCTGGCACCGTGCTCCGAGAAGACGCGAGCTATCTCCACCGACTCCTCATCGCCGGCGGCGGGTAACACCGAAGTCGTCAGGGCCGCCGCCACCATGTGGGCCGCGTTGACGTTCGAGGCGATGGTTGCCAAATCTCCGCCGCAGTCATCATCTTCGGCGCCGCGATCACAAACGGCATCCCGACCTCCAACCAAACACAGCGACGGCCCGAATCGCCACGGCATCAGAGTTGAGAAGCAGATCGTAAGCTTCAATTCACACGGATCGTCTAGCCGATTCACACAGACCGCATGGCCAATTCACAACCGCTGCGCATTGCTGAAAACATCGCGCCCGATGGCCCGCCGCCGCACCGAACCGCAGCCCGTCGAGGTCGCCGCGATGAGCTGGCCGAGCTGCAGCTAGTAAACCAACCGAAACTGCCAGAACGCTTTGACGCCGGCCGATGGGCTTCCTTGTGTAAGTCTCGAAATCGATACTCTGTGTAATCGGATGCGGTGCCTTTTGACCCTGGCGCTCAAGCATCTCAGAGTGGAAGCTGAGCCGATGATCGAATGGGAGCACCAGATCTGCCCGGCAACCGCCAGCGCCCCACACGATCCTCGCGTTGAGTTCGCGTATCACCAGCTTTGGCACGAGATTTTCGGCGAAACGATCATCGGCGGCGCACCTCGACCGCTCATGCCGTTCATGACTACCTTGCCCGGCCTAATTTCTCCGCCCGAAACGTAGCGGTGTTTCCGTGCCATGAGTGAGCCGCTCATACGCGCCGCACGCGAACGCGAGAGTGTCGCAATTGAGCGCGAACGGATCGCCGAAGAGCGCGAGGGCATTGCGGTTGAACGCGAACATCTCGCAGGGGAACGCGAGGCGCTTGCGGCCAAGAGAGAGAAACTGACCGAAGGAGTCGAGCGCCTGGCACGCTATGTAGCGTTGCGAGTCGGCGTCGCTAATCGGCGCGAAGCGTTGGCGGACGAGCGCGAACGAATCGCAGACGAGCGCGAAGCCTTGGCGGACGAGCGCGAACGAATCGCAGACGAGCGCGAGCGTGTCGCAGAGGTCAGCGAATTGGAGGATGACTCCCCGCCTGGCGACCGCGAGCGCGCGGAGCAAAGCGTCCAACGACAGCACGCGGCGGCGCTTCGCGAGCAGGCCGAAGTCGAACGGCAACTGGCCGCGAGCCAGCGCGAGCATGCGAAGTTAGTGGCTGAGAGCGCCCCCGGCGAGTCGACGAGCGAAGGGCAGGATCGTGGAGGGTGAGCACGTTGCCGACAAGGCCGGTCAGCTTGATCGCAGGGCAGAAGAGCTCGAGCACCTGGCTGCCGAACTCGATGAGCGCGAGACGGCGCTCGCGCACCGTGAGGCTCAACTCGCACGGCGCGAGTGGTTGGCTGACGAGAGAGATCGGATCGCTGATGAGCGGGCGCGAACCGCAAACGAACGCGAGCAGCTGGCAGACGAACGAGAGCGCCGCGCGGACGAACGCGAAGGCACGGCGGTAGACCGCGAACGCGAGCGCCTGGAACGCATGGACGAACAGTCGGCGCGCCTAGCAGCCACTGCCCAGCGGGAGCAGTCCGATATCGAGCGCGAGATGGCAGATAGCGAACGACATCGCATCGATGACTAGTCCTGGCCCGCGCGGATATCCCGAAGAAGCATCCCACCACGCTCAACGAGTCGCGAGAGTACGGCGCGGGGCGCGGGACGCCCAGCAGTCGGCGGCAGACAGCTTCGACAGATCGGCAGACAGTCACGATCGAGCCGCCAGGTCCTACGAGAAATTAGCCGAAAACCGCGCAGGTGCGGACAGATATTCGGAACACGCGGCTCGCCACCGCGAGTTCGCACGAGAGGATCGTCAAATCGCGCAGCGGTTGCGGCAGATGGCAATAAGTTATTTGAGCAGCCTCAGCCAGAGAGCGAAGGAACCAGGCGGAGACTGGCCGAAAAACGACTAACTCCGGAAAACAATGCCGTCTCTTGCGGCCCGGGCGTCAGGCTTACCCCTTGGGGGGCTGAACCGAGTCCCATAGGAACAGCCCGAGGTCAGCACCGCATCGCTCAAGCAACGGGTTGTAGCGTGACGCCTCCCTAGTTCGGCCCCCCAACAATCAACTGTTTCGTTCGGCGTCGAGTCGACTGGCAGCCGCATTGCACGCCGCGATGTTGTCACTCATGCTGCTATGCCTGGGTAGGTCGCCAGCCCGCCGAGGTCGAAACGGTTAGCCCGCAGATAGCCCGCACTCTGAGAAATTCGACGCAGAAACCGCCATTAAGCTGCGATGATGCTGGTGCGCGATACTGGGATTGAACCAGTGACCTCTTCCGTGTCAGGGAAGCGCTCTCCCGCTGAGCTAATCGCGCCTTGGGGGGTCAAAACTTGGAGGTGGAGACGGGAATCGAACCCGTGTGCACGGCTTTGCAGGCCGTTGCCTCACCACTCGGCCACTCCACCGCTGGGGATTGATGCCACTTGCACCTTCGAGCGGACGACGGGATTCGAACCCGCGACCCTCACCTTGGCAAGGTGATGCGCTACCAACTGCGCTACGTCCGCGCGCAACGGGCGAGATCGTCGCCCGTCGCGAAGGACGACGATAGTCCACCTGAGCGGGCACGCACAAATCTCTTGGTTACGTTGCGGCTCTAGGCTAGCGCGGCCGCCGCCGCACGCGGCGAGTTCGGCGCTCTGCGATTCGTGCTACTCTTCGACGTCGTTCGCCCCTCGGCGCCGGGTCCCGTGGCTCAGTGGAAGAGCGTCCGCTTCACACGCGGAAGGTCGCTGGTTCGATCCCAGCCGGGACCACCAACATCAGTGCAGCTAGCGGGCACAAATGCATCACGGGACACCACGCATGGCCGGGCGTTCGGCCCGTTCATGCGGCCAAGTTCGCGCAGTGGCCGTACGGCGGAAGATCGCCTGCTCGAGCGGCGATGAATGAAGTCCCATCAGGCCGTGTGGTCACAGGAGTGCGTGGGTAGTTGGCGACTCTCGGATCGCTTGCCACCCGAATCGCGACAGTCGAGAACGCGGTCGTGCGGCATCGCCCAACTTTCTGTGCCAAATCGGGGTCGAGCGCTGTCGTTCGCTCACCCGGTGGCCCCAGTCGCGGCGGCGAGTCCTACGGGCGCTAAAAGCCGCTGAGAGAGTCGAGCGCCGCGGCGATGTTGTCCAGCTCGTCGTCGAACAGGTCGGCGTACGTATGGGCGGTGACGGTGATGGAGGCGTGGCCCATCGCTTACTGGAGCAGGCGAAGGGCCGCACCGGCTCGCCGCGCTAACGAGGCGTAGGTGTGTCGCAAGTCGTGGACGCGTAACTTCTCGCGCCCGATCGCGGTGACCGCGGAACGCCAGCGCACCGAGCGCTTCCAGTTCTCGAGGCCCAGACGTGAACCTTTGGGCGATGCGACCGCGATGTATTAAGGCAATAGTGCGGCGCCACTGCGAACGCACCCGCGTGCTGCCCGGCATCGACAGTACGACGACGGGCGGTCAAAACATGCTGTGTGCGTGCGGGTTTGCCTACGCCAGGCGTGCACTGGTGCCGCAGTGGTTGCATGCAGAGTGCCGCCGCAGTAGCGGTGGTTAGATGGGAGTGCAACAGCGGAAGGAGGCGTCGGTGGCAGTGTTCGCGGTGTGGTGCACATTGCATCCCGTCTCCCTCGGGGACGCCCGTGCCCGCTGCGGTGAGGCATGGTGACGCCCAAGCGCGCGATCTCCCGCAGCGTCCGGCGGCAGGCCGGCCGTCCTCCACAGGGGCAGTTCGACGCCAGGACCGCACTGCTGCAAGCGGCGACAAAGGAGTTCGCGCAGAACGGATATGCGGCAACCAACAATCGCGACATACTCAAGGCGGCTGGCGTCTCGACACCAACGATGTATCACTACTTTGCGAACAAAGCCGACCTCTACATCACCGTGGTGCGCGATGGCGTCAGTGAGCTACTGGACCGGATGCGGAAGGCGGGTGCGGACAACTGCGCGACCTTGGCCGAGAACTTCGATGCGGTCCTGGCTGGCATTAATCAGGTCTACCGAACACAACCGCATCTGGTCGATCTCCTGCTCGACGTAGAGGCTGCCGTGCGTACGCATCCCGAACTGGATTCACTGGCGACAGTGGCGTCACCACTGATGGACTTCTGGCACTCGCTGGGGGGCCGACGCGTAGGCGACGCCGAAGTGTTAGCGCTTCGTGGGGTGGTCGAGGGATACATCCGCTTGGGCAGAGTCTCGCCTGACCTCGCGGACTACGACCGGGCGCAGCAGGTGTTCCGGACAATCGTGCTCGACGGTCTCACTCGGCTTCCTCCGACCTGATACCCCCGCGCCACGGGCCGCTGTTGCGTGCACCGTTGGTCGTTGTCCACGGTTGTCGTCCGTCGAAGTGCACGGAACATATTGCGCCAGTGTGGATCATCTCTCGTTGAATAGCTGGTGATGCCCTGTCGGGCGTCGCCAATCCCGCCATGATGCTACGCAGGCAAGTAAGCGGTGGGCTCGCCGGCATTCGGATCCTTCCGCGTACCGCAAGCGTGTGCATCGGCGCCTTGCGGATGCGCCCGCGTCTAGTCGGGGCGTCCATGTCTGACGCTGCGCTCATGATCTGCGCAACGGCGTGCGACCCCTTGACAACAATAGATCTTGCGATCTATTTTCGTCGGAAAGTGGGCTCCATAGTCGCGACTGTGCCTAGATCGTTGTCAGAGCCGGGAGCATCGTGCAAGGAGTTGGAGAATGACGAGCAACACACCGGTGTGGGCCGTTTACGCCTTCGAAATCTTCTGTGTCGCAGCCCTTGTGGTGATCTTCGGGATGATCAAGCAACGCTACCGGGATGATTCCGCGGCGAGGTGGCATCTCTATGCCGTAGTCGTTGGTTCCCTGTTCAGCTTTATGTGGGAGTGGTACGAGGACATCGGACCGCTCGAGCTTGGCTATGACCACCGATTCGTCAGTCTGTGGACAATCCACGGAGTGAGTCTGCCGTTGGTGATGCCATTGGCCTACGGCTGGTATTGGGCAATCCCAATCCTGGTGCTCTTGCCGCTCTCGGGACGGTTGCAGCACCGGTTCGGGCGGTGGCAATACCTAGTGATATTTATCGGTGGAGGATTGTTCAATATCCTGGTCGAATACCCCGCGACGACATATGTCCAATTGTGGACCTACTTCTGGGACCAGAATTCCGGCTGGACGCTCGGTGGCATGCCAATCACCAACGGCCCGTGTGCGGGCACTGTCACCTTGTTTATGTACGTGGGCTGTCGCTACCTCTGGGATCGCCGTAGCGGTGACATGTTCCGCATGCGCCCCGACAATTCGATGCACGATCAGTCTGCTGATGCTGAACCGGACGGGAGCCGTGGGGGCACTGCGACGCTGTCTGTCGTCCGCAGTCGGCCAGTGCACCTGCGCGAGAGGGTGGTGATCGTCGTTGCGTACGCGGCCGTCATTGCCTTGGCATCGGAATTGATGTGGATTATCTGGACTCCGCTATTGGGTGCGGCCATGGATTCATGGTTTACCGGCGCCCCGGGCGCCTGGATCACCAGCGGCCACTGAGGCTCCGCGTGAATCTGGTCATCGGATGCCATACGGCGACACGTCGCGACTGTTCGCAGCCTTGGGCTATGCGACGGGCTGGCGCGCTGGACCGCGCCGATGCGCTGCTATCTGTGGCGCCAAACTTGTCCAGTAGGGCCGCGCGCTGACGAACCCCAGACCCCTGAGCCGCCGAGCTGGGTGTATTTCCAGCTCGGTCATGATCTTCCGTGCTTTGACCTTGCCCGCCTTCGGCAATGCCTCCAGCAGCGTCGACACCTTCATGGGGCCCGAGAAATCATCCGTTTCCGCATCCTCGAGCACTTGCCTGCGGTCGATATCGCCCCTCTGGAACCGGGCCGTGAGCTGACGCCGGCCGGCACGGGTCTTCTCCAAAACCGCGGCGCGCTGCTGAGTAGTCAACTGAGAGAGAGGCATGATCGCTCCGAACTCGTGGTCACGTCCACTCGCTAAACCTGGTCGTGGATTTGACGACCGCATCCGTTCTAATGCGCGGGAACGACGGTCGTACGGGGGAATTCGTCATGAGCGTAGTGACCGGAGTGAATGAGAAATGCGCGGGGCCGTCCGAAGCAGCGGTCCGGGGGGTAGCCGCGCTATCGGACTTGATGAGCGGGATGGTTGGAAGAGTGCAGCCATTCAGCGCCCAAGGCCGGACCGATGTGTTGCGGCCGAGGACTTGTGCGTCTGCATCGGCGAACATCGTCATCGCTCGCCGTCAATCGGGTTTAGCTAGATGATCTAGTTGACCAAACTGCGGCGAGTCAGCACGATACTCGGCTAGGGCTCACCTCGCCGCACGTCTGGGGGCGCCGACATCTCGGGAGGTTCGTATGCAGACTCGATCGGTCGCCTGCCGGTGCGCGGGCGCTCTACTGGTCATCGGCGGCACCGTTTTCGCCGACCCTGTGGCACGAGCCGACAACGCCAGGTTCAACAACGGCGTGGTCGAGGACGTCTATACCCTGCAAAAGCAAGCCGGTTGCCCCACCGACATCGTGATCAATCCGAAATTGCGGCTGGCGGCCCAATGGCATACCGACGACGTGCTCAACAACCATGCGCTTGACGGCGATGTTGGGTCGGACGGAACTTCGGTGGCCGACCGGGCCCGCAATGCGGGCTACCGTGGCCCGGTCGCCGAAACCGTCGCGACGAATCCCGCGCTGGCGATGAGCGGCATTGAGTTGATCAACCAGTGGTACTACCGGCCTGACTACCACGCCATCATGACGGACTGTTCCTATATCGACATCGGGGTGTGGTCGGAAAGCAGTTTTGATCGAACGGTCGTCGTTGCGGTTTACGGCAAGGGTGATGTCGCGAACCAGGGTTAGACGGGCACAACTGGTCCCCGCGAGGCGTCGCTTTCGCGCGTCAGACCGGCGCCAAGATGAGCTGGCCATGCAACTCAGACCACCCCTGTGATACAAGTCGAGGTGAACCAAAGCCTCTCACCGGCCTGAGTGTTGCACAGGCAGTTGTGCGCTCGTCTGCATAGTCAGTCAAACGCGAAATCTCGCCATCGACTGCCGGTGACAACCGGTATCACTCGCCGAAGTACTTTTCGAGTCGGGCTAGCGCCGCCGCGTCATAATCGTTGTCTTCGTGGGTGTTTGGATTTCCATCTGGCCGCCGATGCTGCAGATGTCGAGAGCGAGACCAGCCGGGGGCGATCACACGTCTTCAACGTCGGCCGGCCGGAGGCAACAGCCTTGCCGGTGTCACTTCGAGGGCGCTTGGGTGTCGAGGCTTGGGAGCGCTCTATTGCGTCGACCCGTGTTCGGCGGGCCGGGCTCATCTGCGGCGGCGATGGCGAGCCCGTTGTTGGCGCGACTGCAGCTTCGCCGCTAGCGAGGTGGTTGGGTCAGGCTGGGCGGTGAGGGGACGGCGGTAGCGCCGTCAAGGCCTTGGGGATCTTGCGTCAGATCGACGTCGTGGTCGAGATTGGGGAAGGCTGGGAGCAGCCGGCAGAATGGGCTGGCGGGAGGACATGAATCGTTGCCGGGATCGGCGGCGACAGGAGCGGCAAGACTGATGCAGGTTGCCGCAACACTTATCGCGACGATCGCCCTGAAGATCAAACCGTGCATGGTTTTTCAACTTTCGGTCAGACCAGCTTTGCGCAGTATCGCACTGGCTGCGCGACTACCGGAACCCTTTGGAGGTCAATCGAAGCGAACTCACAGCGTAACTAGGTCGGGCCAGCGGAGGTAGGGGGCACGGAGGCTAGCTTTCGTTGGCGCGCTTCGTGGCAGCAGCCTGCCTCGGCCGAACGATGAGTCGGCGTCTGGTGTCGGCGCTCCGCACACCTGGAACTATCACCTCCGTCAAAAACTGTGAGCCGAAATGTCAAGTTGAGTTGATCCGTCTGGTCATCGCCAGACATCTAACTAAGTGCATATAGTGGTCCGACTGCGGTGCGATGGCGGTGGTGCCGCTTGAGGGTCGCATTGAGGGGACGTGTGGCACGGGAAGTCCGGCGGGCTGGTGTGAGGCCTGAGTCCGAGGATGAGTTAGCCACCGAGTTTGACGGCAGAAGCGAGTCGATTTGTTACAGGGAACAACGACCGAAGGCGCGCGCAGTGTGCGAACAGTGGCCGGGCGTTGTCGCGATTTCCGCGGCGTTGCACGTCGCAGCGTTTCGGCGTGTGCAGTGATCGTGAGCGTGACCCTGACTGCTTGTTCGTGCAGCGGATCGGTGGCGGCTACGCACGTCGGGTCTTCTGCCGGTGAGGCTCCGGTTTCCAACGCCCAGCCAGCCACCCACACCGCTGCCGATGACGCGTTCGTCAGCGCGGTGACCGCTCAGCACCGGCAAGGCATGAAGTTGTCGAGTTTGGTGCCGCAACGCTCGACTAGTCCGGCGATCACATCGTTTGCCGGGAACAGCGCGGCCGCTATGCAGTCCGAACTCACGGTGGCGCAGGCACTTTTGGTGCAGTGGACGCAGAATACCGACAGTTCGACGGCCGGCAGCGTGGATCGGCCTGAGGCCCAAGGCGTGGCCGATGCGGCCACCATGGACAGGCTGGCCGGATCCCGCGGCAGCGCGTTCGACCAGTTGTGGCTCGACATCGCTCTCGCCCTGCACGCCGGTGCGCTCGATACCGCTGTCCGCGAGACCGCCGCCGGACAAAACGCGGACGCGATCACTCTCGCGCGGCAGTTGGTGCCTGCGGAGAAGACTGCGATCGCTCAGCTTAACCAGATCAGAGATGCAGCAAGCGATGGTTAACAGAGTGGTGCAGAAGGGCGGTGGGCCCCGTGGTGGCCACGTCGGCCTTCGCTAAGCCGGTCCGCGAGGTCGGCGGCTTCTTCGCGCTTTCGCTGGATACGCTGGTGGCGCTGTTTACCAAGCGCTTTTCGTTGCGAGAGTTCATCGAACAGTCCTGGTTTGTCGCAAGGGTGTCGCTGTTTCCGGCCATCACGCTGACCATCCCGTTCAATGCCCTGGTGGTCTTCATCCTGAACGTATTGCTGTTGGACATCGGGGCCGCTGACGCTTCGGGTACGGGAGCGGCGCTCGGTGTCATTACGCAGACCGGGCCTTTGACCACGGTGCTGGTGGTCGGTGGTGCCGCAGCGACGGCGATGACCGCGGATCTGGGTGCACGGACTATCCGCGAGGAGATTGATGCCATGAAGGTCATGGGCATCGATCCCGTGCAGCGGTTGCTGCTGCCTCGGGTGGTGGCGCTGACTGTCAACGCACTGTTGCTGAATGGAGTGGTGTGTTTCGTTGGCCTCGCCGCCACTTACGCGTTTGCCGTGTTCGTCAACAATGTCAACCCGGGGAGCTTCGCGGCGAGCTTGACCTTCCTGGTTGGCCTACCCGATGTCTCGATCAGTTTCATCAAGGCGACGTTCTTTGGGATGGCTGCCGGTCTGATCGCCTGTTATAAGGGGCTGACTGTCGGTGGCGGCCCGCAAGGTGTCGGCAACGCGGTCAATGAAACCGTGGTCTATACCTTTTTGGCGTTGATCGTCATCAACACTTTGCTGACGACTATTGGTACGACGGTGACATCGTGAGTGCGCCTGCAGTGCAACGACTCCCACGGATAAGCCGGAATCTGGGCAGGTTCGGTGACGGCTGGAATCGGCTGGGTGAACAAACCGCTTTCTACGTCAAAACGGTTGCTGAGACCGGCGAAGCCGTCATGCGGTACCCGCTGGAGGTGCTGCGCCTGATCGCGCAGATGAGCCTCGGTGTTGGCGCCTTGGCCCTGATGGGCGGGGCGGTCGCGGTGGTCGCGTTCATCATGACCAACGCCGGCATCGTGGTCGGGACGGTGGGCTACAGCCAGCTCAACGGGGTCGGCGTCGAGGCTCTGGTGGGCTTTTTCGCCGCCTACATCAATCCCCGGTTGGTCGCCCCGCTGATCACCTCGATCGGCTTGGCCGCCACTGTGGGCGCGGGTGCGACTGCGCAGATTGGGGCCATGCGCATCAGCGAAGAGATCGACGCGCTGGAGGTGATGGGCATCCGTTCGATCGCCTATCTCGTGTCGACGCGTGTGGTGGCGGGGGTGATCGTCGTCATTCCCCTGTTCTGTTTGTCGTCGATTTTGACCAACGTCACGACGCGGCTGGTAGTCCGGTACGCCTACGGCCAGTCCGTCGGCGTCTACGACCACTACTTCCACACCTATCTGCAACCCACCGACATGATTTGGGCCTTCGTGCAGGTCATGCTCCAGGGCGCGGTGATCATGATGGTGTGCACCTATTACGGGTTTCATGCCAGCGGCGGGCCCGCCGGTGTGGGTGAGGCAACCGGTCGGGCGGTGCGCACGGCGCTAGTGGTGGCCACTCTCGTCACGTTGGTCGCCGGACTGGTCTTGTACGGCCGTTCGGGCAACTTCAATCTTTCGGGTTGATGACGGTGGCTACGAAACGACGCGTCAGTGGTTTGCATCCAGCGTGGTGGACGGGGATCCTCCTCGCGGTGATCGCTGCCATCGGGATGATCACACCCTTGGCCTTTAATCGCGATTTTCGCTCCTACGCCAAGGTCACCTTGGCCGCCGACCGATCGGGTCTGGTGATGGACCCGTACGCCAAGGTCAAGTATCGCGGCGTGCTCGTCGGCCGGGTCAAAGCGATCCGTCCCGGTAGCCCGGTGCGCTTAGACCTCGAAATCTATTCCAGCGACCTGAGGTACATCCCGGCCAACGTGGGCGCCAAGATCACCGCGCCCACGGCCTTCGGCTCCAAGTACGTTGAGCTCGTCGCTCCGGACAACCCGAGTTCCAGGCAGTTGACTTCGGGTGCAACGCTATTCGCCAGCAAGGTCAGCGACGAAACGAACACCACCTTCAGCAACCTCGTCGAGGTGCTGGACAAGATCGACGTCACCAAGCTGCACGCCGTCCTGTCCGCTTGGTCCGATGCTCTGCGCGGCAAGGGCCAACAGATCGGCGAAGCCATCACCGATGCAAACCAGTACCTGTCGCAGCTCAACTCCCGCAGCGACACCATCCGTCAGGATTGGCGCGCGTTCAAGGGATTCAACGACACGTATGCGTCCGCGGCCAAAGACCTCCTGCGCGTGCTTGACGCGGCGAGCACGACAAGCACCACCATCACCGACGATGCCAAGTCGCTGGATTCGCTGCTGGTCAATGTGACTGGCTTGTCTAACGGCGGTATCAACCTGATCGGGCCGAACCGGGACAACCTGGTCCAGGGCGTCAACATGCTCGAGCCGACGACGCGGCTGCTCATGAAGTACAACCCCGAACTGACGTGCACTCTGCTCGGGGGGCAGAACTTGATGACTAACTTCAAGTTTCTCGACAACGTCGGCGGAAATGGCTATTCCGTCATTCTCGATGCCGGTCTGTTGTTCGGTGACGATCCGTACAAATATCCGGATAACTTGCCGATCACCGGCCAAAAGGGTGGTCCGGGTGGCAAGCCCGGCTGCGGATCGCTGCCTGACGTGTCTAATAACTGGCCCGTCCGCTATGTCGTCACCAACTCCGGGTATGGCACGGGCAACGACATTCGGATTAACCCGGGGATCGGATTTCCGGGGTGGGCCAATTACTTCCCGACTACGCGGGGGACGCCCCAGCCGCCCAGCCTGAAGAACACCGCCGGCGGTCCTGCTCCGGGCCCCGTCCCGTACCCCGGGGCACCGCAGTATGGGGCGCAGCAGTACGCCCCCGATGGGGCACCGCTTTATCCGGGGCTGCCGTCGGCACCGCCGCCGGGTCAGCCGCGCGATCCGGGGCCGGTGTTTGGATTGGAGCCGTTTACGCCTGCGCACCCGATGGAGGTGCAGCCGACCCCGGTGCCGATCGCGCCTCCACCACTGCCGGCTGCTGCGCCGTCGCCGGCGTCCCCGGCCGACGAGTTGGCGCCAATGGACGTCCCGACATCCTGACAACTGCGAACGAGAAAGGCGGATATGCGACAACACTTGACCGGCACGCTCTGGCGCCTCGCCATTTATGCAGTCGTATGCGGCTTCTTCGTCGTCGGGGTTTTCGCGGTCTTCGGCCAGCTTCGGTTTGGTCAGAAGGAGAAGACCTACAACGCGATCTTCACCACCGTGTCGGGCCTCAAGAGCGGCAATTTTGTCCGCATCGCCGGCGTCGAAGTCGGCAAGGTGCAGGACATCACGATCAACGACGACGGCACTGTCCGCGTGGCCTTCGGCGTCCGTGACACCGTGGCGCTGACCGAGGGCAGTCGTGTCGATATCCGTTATCAGGACTTGATCGGCAATCGGTACTTGGCGTTGGGGGAGGGCCCCGGGGGGTTGCGTCGGCTTAAGCCCGGCGACACGATTCCCATCGACCGCACTGCGCCCGCGCTGGATCTCGACGCGCTTGTCGGTGGGTTCCGTCCGCTGTTTCGCGCGTTACAACCTGAGCAAGTGAACGCGCTGACCGGCCAGCTCATCAGCGCCTTCCAGGGTGAGGGCGCCAACATCAACGCTTTCCTCGACCAGGCCGCCGCCTTGACCGGTACCCTGGCCGACCGCGACCAGCTCATCGGCCAAGTCGTCGGCAATCTCAATACCGTGCTCGGGTCGCTCGGGGGCCAAAGCAAGCAGTTCGCCCAAGCGATTGACTCCCTTTCGGCTCTGGTCGACGGATTGGAAGCCCGAAAGCAGGACGTCACCAACGGCCTGGCTTACAGCAATGCCGCCGCCGGTTCGATCGCCAATCTGCTCGCCGAGGCCCGGCAGCCGCTGAAACAGGTCGTCGCTCAGACCGACCGCACCGCGGGACTGGTCGTGGCCGACCACGACTTCGTCGACAATCTGCTGGCCACCCTGCCCGACGCCTACAAGATTTTGGGCCGACTCGGGCTTTACGGGGACTACTTCAGTTTCTACCTCTGTGACTTGATCTTGAAAGTAAACGGTAAGGGGGGCCAACCGGTCTACATCAAACTCGCCGGACAGAAGTCCGGGAGGTGCGCGCCCCGATGAAGCCCTTCTTTGACCGCAACCGGTTTGTGATCGGGTCGGTCGGTATCGGCGTGACGCTCGCGTTGATGCTCGCTGCGCTGAACTACCAGAAGCTGCCCCTCTTCGACTCCGGCACGACCTATTCCGCTTATTTCACGCAAGCGGGCGGCCTGTCCAGCGAGAGCAAGGTACGTGTGTCGGGGTTCCAGGCGGGCACGGTCGAAAGTGTCACCCTCGACGGTCCGAGGGTGTTGGTCACTTTCAAGATCGACCACCACATCCGGCTGGGTAACCGCGCGGAAGCGGCGATCAAGACAGCGACTCTGCTGGGCAACAAAGTCCTCGAGATCACCCCTCGCGGCGACGGTCAGCTCACGCAGACCATTCCGTTGGAACGCACCACCTCTCCGTACCAGCTACCCGAAGCTCTGGGGGATCTCTCCAAAACCATCAGCGGCCTGAACACCGACCAGCTGTCGACCTCGTTGGCAGTGTTGTCGGACACCTTCGCCAACACCGCACCTGAGCTGCGGGCAGCCGTCGCGGGCGTGGGTCGGTTCTCCCAGACTCTCGACGCCCGCGACGAGCAACTGCGGACCTTGCTCGAGAACGCGAAGAAAGCGACGGCGGTCCTGGCCGAACGCAGCCAAAAAGTGGTCGACCTCGTCGTCAACACCAACAACTTGCTTGCGGAACTGCGTACGCAGAGTGGGGCGCTCGACCAGATTTCCCATAATTTGTCCGCGCTGGCGCAGCAGGTCAAGGGCTTCATCGAGGAGAACCGTCAACCGCTCAAGCCCGCTCTGGACAAACTCAACGGGGTGCTGGCGATCCTTGATCACCGCAAAAAGGAGATCCAGGAATCCATCAAGGGCCTCAACAACTACGCGTTGTCACTAGGCGAATCGGTTGCGTCGGGGCCGTTCTACAATGCCTACCTCGCCAACCTGCTCCCCGGCCAATTCATCCAGCCGTTTATTGATGCGGCGTTTAAAGACCTCGGGTTGGATCCGGCCACCCTGGCACCCACCGAGCGCGCCGACCCCCCCACCGGCCAGCCGGCGACACCGCCGCTGCCCTTGCCCTACCCCAGGACCGGTCAAGATGGGCCGCCGAGACGCAATCTGCCCGATGCCATCACGGGCAACCCGGGTGACCAGCCGTGCGGCCCGCCCGGCGTGCCGTTGCCTGGACCCGGCTGCTATCCGTACCGCAACCCGGCGCCCGCGCCGCCGCCCGGCGGTCCGCCTCCCGGGCCTCCCGCAGTCGCACCGCCGGGGGAGCAGTTTGTCGCGCCGCCCACAACGCCGCCGCTGCAGCCGGCACCCGGCGAGGTGCAGGCGCCCCAGCAGCCCGGACAAAGCGGGCCAGGGCCTGTCTCCCCGCCCACGGGACGCTCGCCCGCCGAAGGAGGAGCGCGGTGAGGTCTAGGAAGGCAAGGACGGTGCTGGCGGCGGCGCTCGCGGTAACCCTTGTCGGCGGGGCTGTGGCGGTGATGCGCGGCGCCGACGCGAGAACCGCGCGAATTGACGTGGTGGCGTATTTCGCGAACAGCAATGGCATCTACCAGGGCGACAACGTGGTCATCCTCGGCGTACCGGTCGGTAAAATCGAGAAGATCGAGCCGCAGCCGACGCGGGTGAAGGTCTCGTTCTGGTTTAACAAGAAGTATCAGGTGCCCGCCGATGCCAAAGCGGTGATTTTGTCCCCGAACCTGGTGACCGCCCGCGCCATCGAGCTGACACCGGCCTATACCGGCGGCCCGCAGCTGTCCGATGACACGATTATTCCGCAGGACCGCACGGCGGTGCCCGTCGAGTTCGATGATCTGCGCCAGCAACTGCAACGCCTGACGCAGACGCTGCAACCGTCTCAGCCGGGGGGCACCAGCACCCTCGGTGCGTTTATCAACACCGCTGCCAACAATCTCCGCGGGCAGGGCGCCGACATCCGTCAGACCGTGATCAGGCTCGCCCAGGCCATCAGTGCGCTAGGCGACCACAGCGGCGATCTGTTCGGCACCCTGCAAGATCTCGCCACTTTGGTGTCGGCGCTGCAGGACAGCTCAGGTGCCATGGCTGACCTGAACCGTAACCTGGCTGCGGTAACCAATCTGTTGGCCAACGATCCCAATGAGGTCGCTCGCGCGGTGCGCGATCTCAACGACGTCGCGGGCGACGTTCAGAATTTCGTCGCCGACAACCGCGAATCCTTGGGCACCACCTCGGACAAGCTGGCCGCGGTGTCGTCTGCGGTGGTGGAAAGCCTCGCCGATATCAAACAGACGCTGCATGTCGCTCCGACGGCGTTTCAGAACTTCGTCAACATCTACCAGCCCGCCCAAGGCGGGCTGACGGGGGCGCTGGCGCTGACCAACTTCGCGAACCCCATCCAGTTCTTGTGCGGCTCGCTGCAGGCGGCGTCACGAATGAACGCCGAACAATCAGCGAAGCTGTGCGTGCAGTACTTGGCGCCCATCATCAAAAACCGGCAATACAACTTCTTGCCGCTCGGGATGAACCCGTTCGTGGGCGCGGTGGCGCACGCCAACGAGATCACCTACAGCGAAGACTGGCTGCGTCCTGACTACATCCCGCCCAATGGCGACAATGGCCAAGCTCCAGCGCCGAGTTCTCAACCTGGCCCGCCGCCGCCGGCGAATCAAATCTTTAATGCCTACGGTGCCGGCGCGAATCCGAATGATGGCCAAGCACCGTACGTGCCGGCACGACCGGACAGCCCGCTGGCGAGCGATCCGATCGTACCCACGCCGATAGCGACCAACCCGGCGCAAGGTCTGCCCGGCATGATGACCCCCCCGACGGGCGGACAATGAGATCGATATCTCTGCGGTGTGCCGCCGTGGCCATCCTCGCCGTCGTCTGCACTACATTTTCGGGATGCGGCTACCTGCGTAATTTTCAGGGCGCGAACACATTTCCCCTGCCGGGGACGCATGGTGGTGGTGCCGGTTCGTTCACGGTGCGCGCCGAGATGCGTGACGTCGAGAATCTGGAACGGAACTCGCGCGTTCGCGTCAAGGATGTCACCGTCGGCAATGTCACCGATATCGAATTGCAGGGGTGGCATGCGCTGGTCACGATGAGCCTCGACCCTGACGTCGATCTGCCCGCCAATGCGACCGCCAAGCTCGGTCAGACAAGCTTGCTGGGTTCGGTCCACATCGAACTCGCGCCGCCCGCAAACGTCCCCCCCGAGGGAAAGCTCAGAGATGGATCGGTGATTCAGCTGTCGTCTAGCGCGGCGTATCCGTCGACCGAGAAAACGCTCAGCGCCGTTTCCCTGTTGCTCAACGGTGGCGGACTCGGTCAGGTCCAAGACATCACCGCCGCGCTGAGCACCGCCTTTAGCGGCCGAGATCAGGATCTTCGGCAGTTGATTGAGCAGCTTGACACCTTCGTCGGATACCTCAACGACCAGAAGGACGACATCATCGCGGCGACGGACAGTCTGAACAATCTGGTCGCACAGTTCGCCGACCAGAGGCCGGTACTCGATAAGGCACTGCAAACAATTCCCAGGGCGCTGACTGTCCTCAAAGATGAGCGCCAGAACCTGACCGAGGCGCTGGACAAAGTGGGCAAGTTCGGTGCCCTGGCGGCGGACTCGGTCAACCGCACCAAAGAAAACGTGGTGAAAGAACTCAACGATCTAGGGCCGGTGCTCAAGTCGTTGGCGGACGCGGGACCCGCACTGACCCGATCGCTGGATTACTTCGCGACGTTCCCCTGGCCTAAGAACACGCTGTCGAAATGGGTGCGTGGCGATTTCGCGAACCTGACCGGCATCTTCGACCTGACCCTGAGTCGTCTCGATGCGGGACTGTTCACGGGTACTCGGTGGGAGGGCCAGTTGACGGAATTGGAACTGCAGTGGGGCCGCACGCTCGGCCAGATGCCCAGCCCGTACACCGCGCGCAATCCGCTCGTCGCGCCGTACCACTTCGATCAAGGGCCCTGAGATGCGTTTGACGCGGACGATCAAGCTCCAGCTGGCGGTGTTCGCCGTCATCGCTGTGGCGTCGGTGACCGTCATGTTTTTCGGCTATATGCAGATCCCGACAGCGTTCTTCGACCTGCACCGCTACACCGTGACCCTGCAACTGCCCGCGGCGGGGGGCCTCTACCCCGGCGGCAATGTCACCTACAACGGCGTCGAGGTCGGACGCGTCGACGCCGTTCGTCTGCGAGCGAACGGCGCCGAAGCGGTCCTCAAACTTGATACCGCCTTCAAGATCCCGGCCGATCTCAAGGCCTCGGTGCACAGCGTGTCGGCGATCGGCGAACAGTACGTGCAGCTATCCCCACAAAGCGGGGCGGGTCCTTCCCTCAAAAACGGCGACGTGATTCCCCAGGATCGGACCGAGGTCCAGCCGGACATCAACGGCTTGCTCGAGGCCGCCAACCGCGGGCTGAAGGCGATTCCCGGCGACAACCTCCAAACAGTGGTGGACGAGTCATACACCGCGTTCGCCGGGCTTGGGCCGGACCTGTCGCGGTTGGTGACTGGATCAACCAATTTGGCGCGCGACGCTCGCAGAACGTTGGACTCGCAGATCGCGCTGATCGAAGGCGCCCAGCCCATATTGGGGAGCCAGACCCGCACCTCTGATTCCATCCGAGCGTGGGCCACCAACCTGGCCAGCATCAGCTCGCAGCTCCACGACAAGGACGCCGCGGTACGGGGCATCTTGGATAAAGGTCCCGGAGCGGCCGCTGAGGTGCGTGGACTTTTCGACCGGTTACAACCGACACTGCCGATCTTTTTGTCCAACTTGGTCAGCGTTGACCAGGTCGCGGTCACCTACCGGCCCGACCTCGAGGCGGTCCTCGTCCTGCTGCCGCGCGGGGTTGAGATATTCCAGGGCCCTCTGACGCCGAACCGCTTCACCAAGAGACCGGGCGCGTTCCTGGCGTTCAACCTGAACTTGAATATTCCTAAGCCGTGCACCACGGGCTTCCTGCCATCCAGCCAGATCCGTACGCCGGTCTCCCAGGACTTCCCCGACCGTCCTAACGGCGATCTCTACTGCCGGATCCCGCAGGACGCGCCAACCGATGTCCGCGGCGCGCGGAACTATCCGTGTGAGACCAAGCCCGGCAAGCGCGCCCCGACGGCCGCGATGTGTGAAAGTGACGAAGAATATGTGCCGCTAAACGACGGGTGGAACTGGAAGGGCGACCCGAACGCAACAACGACCGGACAAGACATCCCCCAGCCGCGCCCGGCGGCCAAACCGTCCGGGGCCGCGCCGCCATCACCCGCGGCGCCGCCGCTTCCGCCCATCGCCGCGGCGCAGTACGATCCAGCAACAGGCGACTACGTCGGTCCCGACGGGAAGATCTATACCCAAAGGGATCTCGCGCGCGGTGCCGTAAAGGAGAAAACGTGGCAGGACATGTTGATGCCGCCGAACGAGCAGTGACGCAATCAGAACCGGATTGCACCGAGGACGTCCCTCTGGGTGGCTCCGGCGACCCCGGCGAGGCCATCGTCGAAGCTACGGGTGAGACGATCCATCACCCGGGCGGCGACAGTACCGAAGACAACGCTGAGGGCGAAACGGACCCGGCGACGGTTGCGCCGCGCGCGAGACGATCGCTTTCACGTGTGCAGCAGGCGGTGCTGATCGGCATAGCGACGGTCGTCACGCTGGCCGCGGCGGCCGGCTGGTTCGGTTTCCGGATCTATCAGTTGCACCAAGCCGACGAGCAGCGGGAACTGTTCGTTCAAGTGGCGCGACAAGGCGCTGTGAATCTCACAACGATCGATTGGCAGCACGTGGACACCGATGTCAAGCGCATCGTGGACTCAGCGACGGGTACCTTCCAAGAAGACTTTGCCGCCCGCTCGAAGCCATTCATCGATGTGGTCAAGAAGGTGCAGTCGAAGTCGGTCGGCACGGTCATCGGTGCCGGGCTGGAATCGATGTCTGGCAATGACGCTCAGGTGATGGTGGCGATGTCAGTGAAGACCACGATGGTCAATCAGCCAGAGCAACAACCACATTCATGGCGAATGCGCGTTTCTGTGCATAAGGATGGCGATGAGGTCAAAGTTTCTGACGTCAAGTTCGTGCCCTGATGCGGCATCGAGCACTCGAATCGAATGACCTCCGCTAAGGCTTCGAAAGGATTTCTGTTCAAATGTTTTCCAGAAGCCGACGCACCGGCAATGACTCGAACGAGGCGGTGACAGGCGCCGGCTCCGACAAAGCATCTCGGGAGGCCGATCCGCAGAAGGCGGCCACCACCACGGTTGAGTCGGTGGAGGATTCGCAAGAACCTACCGACGAGGCGGGCAACGCCGACCTGGCGACGGCGGGTAGGGGGCTGGGCGCGCGCGAACGCAAGAAGCGCTGGGCACCAATCGCCGCCTTTTGGATGCTACCTACTTTGGCGCTGGTGTTGGCGCTCGTTACGGCTTTCCTGAAATGGCAGGAGGCAGTCATGCACGAAAGTGCCGCCGCCAGAGCCGAATCCATAGAAGCAGCCAAGGGCACCGTTGTCGCCTTGCTGTCTTATAAACCCGAGACCGTTGACAAGGATCTGGCCGCGGCGGCCCCCCGCCTGACCGGATCATTCCGGCGGCAGTATGAGGATCTGATCAATAAAGTGGTGATCCCGGGTTCGCATCAGCAGCACATCTCAACGGTGGCGACTGTGCCGGCGGCCTCGGCGGTGTCGGCCAGCGGTGACCGCGCGGTCTTGCTCTTGTACGTCGACCAGACGACCACGGTTGGTGACAAGCCGCCCACTGACCTACAGTCCACCGTGCGCGTCACGATGAACAAGGTCAATGATCGTTGGATGATGTCCGAGTTTGACCCTGTGTAGGCGCCGCAGCACTACAGCGTGTATTCGGTCGGACCGAAGGTCTGGCATAGCTTGAACGGTTCGACGTAGATCTCAACGCAGCCAATGCCTTTCGTCACATATGTCGCGCCTGCGACGTAAGGATAATAGACGTGCACTGGCATGGAGCTCATCGTGTCCTTGCATCGACCGGCCGAACTCTCACCTTTGATCGACAGGCATATCGTCATTCCGCTGGGATTACCCTCCACGGTGCAGGGGCCAATCTGCATCCCGGCCGTGGCCATCTTGGTGTTGGACAACATCACGACGGTTGGTGGTATCGGTTGCCAGGTGCATTGCCCGCCCCCGCTGGTGTCGCCGGCATCCGACGGCGAAGCGTAGGCGTTGACGCAGGGGGTTGCATTCAACGCCACTACTGCCACTGGGAGTGCCAACCACCGAATCATTTCAACGCCCTTATCGACACAACCTGATCTACGTTCCTCGGAGCCCGCTCTACAGCCGTATTGCGCTGCCGGACAGCAGCGGTCACGCTATCGCCACGTGTCGGCGCAGGAACGCGGATGGCGACTCTCCTGTCCAGCGCCTGAACGCTCGAGTAAAAGCGCTGGGCTCAGAAAAGCCAAGTCGGCCAGCCAGTGCGGACACGGTTTCCCCTCCTTGAGCCAAGCTGTCTCGGGCGGCCTTGTGCAGCACGTCATCTCGAATAGCGCTGACCGAGGTGTTCTCCTCCTGCAGCCGACGACGCAGAGTCTGGCGGCTGATCCCCATCGCGGTAGCTATCTCGTCAGCAGAGCAGACATGGTGTCCCAAGCAACGCTCGATCATGGTGCGCACCCGAAGCGCGTGGGATGCATTGAATTCGAATTCCGACAGAAGCGTTGACGGGATATCTGTGAGGAACTGCTCGATCTCCTCTTGGCGGCGCACCACCGGTGCGGTGAGGACGTTTGTGGGAAAAGTCAACGCGTTGCACTGCATACCGAAATAGGTGGGAGCGCCGAAGATGAGATCGTGATCGGTCTCTCCGCGTGGTCGCTGATAAGTAACGTCGACACGCTCGAGGTCCACCTGCCTGCGGGTGGCCCAGTTGATGACGCGGTGGGCGACCATAAGAATTGAGTCCGCAACAAGCGATAGCGTGTCGTCGAATTCGTCGAGGCGCAGCGACAGCGTGGTTCGACCGCCCGCTGAGCACACAACCGGGGCGGGCAACCCGGCGAATAGCGGCGCGAATTGCTCGAGTCGGGTCAGGGCGCTTCCCAGCGTCGGTGCGCTCGAGATTGCGAATGCCAACACTCGCACCGTGTCCCGCGACACCGGATGCGGTCCGAGGCCCAGAAACATGTCATTGGTCATCGCCCACAATTGGCGGAGGACCGCAGCGGCCATTTCCGGTGTGATCGCTGGGCAAGCCCGGTGCACAGACGCTGGGGCGATGCCGGCAGTGGACAGGACAGCCCGGATATCCCAGCGCTTGATGGCCGCCATTCGAGCGAATTCGCGAACACGGTAAGCCGGAAGTGTGTAAGCCATGACGGATCGGCCGTGTCCGTCCCCCCCTGGAACCGGCGCCTCGCGGCAGGCGACGGGTTGCCCAACTGGCGACAACCGGTGCAGGGCTAGCCGATGGGATACACCGGTTGAGACCGAGGGGCGCGTCGGCGTTCTGAGGAGGCTGGTCATCGGCGTGTCATTTCGAGCGTACGTCCTGACCGAGGCGATCCCACCGTGCCCTGGCACCGCGACACCGAGCGGGGTTTCTGCCGCTGGGACTGCGACGCACAAAACCGGCACTTTGTGTCGGCATCTGTGTTCTTCGGGAGCCAGTGCACACCGAGTCCCTCTGCTGTTCCTGCCATCGGCGCCCTCGTCGACCTCCGCTGTTCCTTCCGCGCTAACGTCGCCCCACCACATCGGGGGAATGTAGTGTGCATCACACATGTTGTCAACCATAAGATCAAGATTCTCTAGATACTTCGGTTGCAGCGTTGCAGCTCAGAGCGGCGGACGGGGTTTAACTAAAGAATCTATATCTGAGGGCTGGTGTCCGGCGGCGCGGTCACGATAGGTTCGGGGTCCAACCATTCATGAACGGTGAAGAGCATGCGCAACGGGGTGTTGGTCGCAGTCGCGGCGGCAGTCATGGCTATCGCCGGGTGCGGGTCGACGCCGGCTGCTGCACCGAAACCCCGCGGCTCATTGAACGCCGGCACGTCGCTGGTGTCGATTGATGCCGCAGCGGGTTCTGGCAGTAGTCACGTCGCCTGCAATTCGCCGGGTGGTTCGGCCACCACGATCTTTATCGGTGATCGGTCCGCTGGAGTCGAGATAGCCATCGATACCAGTAGAGGTCTGACGGCGAAATCGATTGCCATCAACAACGTTGAGGGCTTCACCGGCAGTTATCACGAGAACGTTCAGGGCGACGCGCGGGCGGGCTTAGTAGGCCAAACGTACACATTCGACGGCGTTGCTCGGGGTTTTGACGTCGATAAGCCAAGCGTGGTGACAAACCGGACATTCTCCATACGCGTGGCATGCTGATCGGCCGTGGCGTGAGCCAGGCGGACGCAACGAGGTGAGGTACGTGGTAATGCGAGCAGTGTTGATGCGGGCAGCCTTGGCGATGGTGCTGGCTGCCGGCTCGTTGACGGGCGTGACCGCGCACGCGGCGGGTGTTGAGACGTTGATGGTGCCGTCGGCTGCCATGGGCCACGAGATCCCCGTCGCTTTCCAGGGTGGTGGCCCGCATGCGGTCGTGCTACTCGATGCATTCAATGCCGCACCTGACGTCAGCAACTGGGTCACCGCCGGTAATGCGATGAGCACCTTATCGGGTAAGGGCATCGCAGTCGTCGCGCCCGCAGGCGGCGCGTGGAGCATGTATACAAATTGGGAGCACGACGGCAGCAAGCAGTGGGAGACCTTCTTGTCCCAGGAGCTCCCCGACTGGTTGGCCGCGAACAAAGGCCTCGCCCCCGGGGGTCATGCCATCGTTGGCGTAGCGCAGGGCGGCACCGCCGCATTGGCGATGGCGGAGTTTCACCCAGATCGCTACCGCTTCGCGGGGTCGCTCTCGGGCTTCCTCACTCCCTCGGCCACGGACATGAACGGTGCCATTTCGGCTGGCTTGGCCCAATTCGGCGGGGTCGATACTGGCAACATGTGGGGCGCACCTCAGTTAGGCCGTTGGAAGTGGCACGATCCCGACGTACATGTTCAGCTGTTAGCCGACAACAACACTGAAGTGTGGGTCTACAGCCCGACGACCCTGACATGTAGTGATCCGGCGGCGATGATCGGATTCTGCGATCAAGCCCAAGGCAGTAACCGCGCGTTCTATCAGGACTATCGCACCGTGCGCGGGACCAGTGGCCACTTCGATATCAGCGGTGGTGGGCAGCACGATTGGAGCAGCTGGGGGCCGCAACTATCGGCGATGTCGGGCCACCTCGCCACCACCATCAGATAGCCAGGCCGGCGCCGCGAGGAGCTAGTTGCGGGTGGCGCTAACCGTCAAGCTCACGCCATCGTGCATTTGGCACACGCACGTGTTGAGCCTGGCGGCTTGTTGCTCGTGTTGCCACGCGTACCAGGGCTTGGCTCAGTTGATACCGAGGCGATGGCCGCGCCGACGGCGACTCACGGCAGCCGCGGCCAATGTTGTTGAGTCAACTAGTCCGGTGGATAGGCCGGCGCTGGGTGGACGCCTCTGAGTGCCCAGGGCAGCCAGTTGAAGAAGTGCTCGATTTCGTCACTGGCGTCGTAATCAATGCTCGGGTCCATATGCCGCGCCTCGTTAACTCGTTTGTTGCTGTCCTATACAGAATATAGAGGTTTGGGCGCCAAATGAAAAGCCTTGTCAGAGAGCGATTCTCCGGTCGCGCTCATATCGAATACCGAACCTGGCAGCGACGCCTAGACCGTGTCGTCGATCTCGAGAAACCCGCCGGGCCCAATCATTGGCCGTAACCAGCACGCGGCCTGGATCTGCTCGAGTGAGCTCTGAGACGTCCCGGCCGGACTCCCTCGGCGCGTACAACCGGTTTGCTCGTGCGAAAACGTCGAACGCCGCGCTGGCTTCAGTCAAGCTGACCAGCCGGACTGAGGGATGATGTACCGCCGTCGTGCCGTCGGGAACCCCGGGCGGCTATAGATGTCGTCATGTCGTCACCCAGCACTCGTAGACGATCGGCACGGCGCCACGCACTCGCCTCGCAGATTCGACTCCGCATGCCAACTGGCCCAGAGTATTTCATAACTTGCCTAGTTGTCCTAAAGTGGTTTCTGCCGAACTTATACTAGGAGAAATCATACGGTGTTAAATCTTCGCTTTTGTCTCGCGGGCGAGTTGAGGCCCGGTATAGGAGGATCCCGTGGCGGACGTAGAGCGGCCAGTGGCAAGAGGATTCGCCGTGGTGAGTGGATAGGGTTTCGAGGTGGGATGGGGCGCGGCTTGCTGATCGCGTTGCTAATCAGCGGAGCGGGCGTTGCGGGAGCGGCCCAACGAGCCATGCCTCGCGCGCACGCCGCCCCAGCGCCCGAGGTGGAATACATGTATGACGTTTCCGTCAGGAGACACTACAATTTCCCGAACAACGACGCGATCGGCTACGGGCATGCGATCTGCGACAAAGTGGCTCAGGGCGAAAGCTATGCCCAAGTAATGAGTGAAGTGAAAAGTGACATCACTCCGAGTGACGAATTCGCCGCGAATTATCTCGTATCCAACGCCGTTAATCTGATGTGCCCCGAGCAAATCTGGCAGCTGCGGAACTCCGCGGCGCACTACCAGCCCCCGCCGGAGTAGTCCATTCTGGAACTTCGGCGTTCCTGACGACGCCGTTTGGCACAATGGTTGGCGTGGGCGCGGGCAGGGACCAAGGTATTCCATGACCGCCCAACCGGCGTTAGCGTTCCAAGTCGGGCCGCGCGTGCACGTCCGGGACACGGCCGATCGAGACCGGTGAGATCGCAACCCCCGTGCGTGTGCCCACGGTCGCATGAGTCCTCGCGACAACACCTTCTTCGGTGATCAATGACGCGTGGAACCCGCCGGAAATGCCGGCCCGTCGGTCACGGATTTTTGAGCAGGGTCGGTAGCCGCTTCTGCGACACCGCGCGCGACATCAGTGCGGCAAGCCTAGCTCCTTTGCCGACCAGCGCCTGAGTCTTGCCGGCGACGAGCGCATCGTATCCACCGCGGGCGACTTCGGCGGGTGAGCCCGCTTTGTGATTCTTGAACATGTTTTGCAGCATTGACTTTCCAGTGAATTCGTCGATTCCACCGGCCTGAGCGAACTTGGTCTGCGTGGCGCCCGGCGTCAAGCACGTCACCGTTACCCCGAACGGTTTGAGCTCTGCTGCCAGCGCATACGTGAAAGTGTTGACGTAGGACTTGCTGGCGCAATAGGCCGCCATGCGGGTGGAGGGGACCATGCCGGCAGTGGACCCAACGTTGAGGATGGCGCCGCCGCGTCGTTGCTTCATCTCATGGCCGAAGAGCATCGATGTCATGGTCAACGTGACGACATTCAGCTCCAGCATGTTGGCCACGCGTTCGGTGGGCAGGTCCACCGCGTCTCCGAAGCACCCAAAACCCGCATTGTTGATCAGCCAGTTGGGGAACCAGTCGTGGTCGTTACACCACCGCAAGAGTGCTTCGGCCGCATCGGGTTTCGACAGATCCATTTGCAACGTCTCCAGGCGGCTCGCCGCGAAACTGTAATCTTCGGCCAATTGGTCCAGCTCTGACTGCACGAGGCTGACCGCGAGCACGCAGGAGCCGTCCTCAATGCAAAGCTTGGTGAATTCCCTGCCGATCCCAGAACCGGCCCCCGTCACGATGACCTTCTTCATCTCATCGGTCCTTCCTCTGATGGGTCGATGCGGGACGCGGATGCGTATGCGGTGCGCGACGATCCGAACCACGCTGCGCCCCGCCCGCGACGCCGGTGCCCTGCACGCTCAGTTGTGCGTGTGATCCGCCCGGAGTCTAATACGGACGTTGATCGTCCGCAATGCTGCCTCGCTTTCGCCGCTGCGCCGTAAACTCGGTCGGACGAAGGACATCGATGAAAGCGGGGTACGGTCGGTCGATCCGGCGACTCCACGCGAGCGGGGTGGTCGAACGCTGAGGCGAACGGCGGGTGCAGCTCGGGGTTACGATTGGTAAACCGGCTACGGCAGGTGCGACGAATTTGTATGCGGGAGAGGGCTGGTCGAGCCTTCACGTTGACGACGTTGCCGGGGCGGCTGGATAGGGCGAAAACGCCATTTACCGACGTTATGCCGATGCGCAGTGGCTGCTCGTCGACGCGCTATCGGGTGAAAGCGTCGCTTCCTGGGGCCGCGCCGGCGTAATTCACTGATACGAGCGCCGCAACGAGTCCGGAGATGGTTCCGGCGACGCGTGATCGTTGAAGCGACTAAAGCTGGCGGAGCTACATTTGCTATATTGTGTGTATTCATTGACCGATGACATCGTTCTGGGAGGGACCGGGCGTGGCTGGATGGCAACGTGACGGCCTAGTCCGCGCTCATGAGCGAGTCCGGCCCATGAAAATGTCGGATCAGGTAGCCGGTCAAATCCGGCGGATGATCGCACGCGGCGAACTCGTCGACGGTGACTGGCTGCCCACCGAGGCGGAACTGATTGAGCGCTTCGGTGTGTCGCGTCCCACGCTACGGGAAGCGTTTCGGCTGCTCGAAGGTGATTCACTGGTCACCATTCGCCGCGGTCCGCCTGGCGGCGCCCGGGTCACCCTCCCCGGGCCCGATGCGGTGGCAGACCTGTTCGGCATGATCCTGATGCTGTCGGGCACCACGATCGGCGACGTCTGGGATGCGCGTCTGACCATCGAACCGGCGGCGGTGCGGCGGCTAGCGGAGTCGGCAACCAAGGACGTACTCAAACAACTCGACGTTGCGCTGGACGACGTCCGATCCGCGGTGGACGATCCCCGCGAGTTCAGCAGGGCCGGTGTGCGGTTCCACGTCAAGCTGGTAGAGCTGTCCGGGAACCATACCTTGACCGCGGTGATCGGCATGCTTTCGGAAATTATCGAGCGGGAACTGGCGAAGTCGCTAATCGAGATCGGGCCGGACAGCGACGAGGTGCGCCGCGCCGATCGGCGGGCCCTGCGCGGTTACGAGAAAATCGCCGAACTCATCCGGGCCCGAGACGGTGAGGGCGCCGAGCAGGCGTGGCGCGAACACATGAAGAGCGCGCGCCGTTATATTGCCAGGACGCAAAAGCAAGATCGCGTCATCGACCTGCTCTACTGACGGGTAGGGGCGCCCCGCAGGCGGCTCACATGAGGACGTCTCGCGCCTTGGTTTGCTCCTGCTCACTAACCGGCGCTCGGGCGGAGTTCTCCATGTGCCGGCGCCAATGTGCCATACCAGTGCATCTTCGAGGACTGCCACGACGTCGACGAGTCGTCGGTACGACTTCATCATCTGGTCCAATGGTGTGAGCTTTTCGCCTGTCGCGCGATACTCCCGGTCACATACTTTCGACGATGGTGAGGCAAACCCACCTGCTTCTAATCGTTGGATCATTTACCTGTATGTGTTGTCGAGGGTGTTGATGATCAACTATCGTCGGCACGTGACAAGGCACCGGCTACTGCCGTGGCAGCGTCGCGAACAGCTGCTTGACACCGGCGCCGCGATGTTCGCACGAGCACCCTATGAAGACGTCTCGATGGAGGACATCGCGGCGCGCGCAGGTGTGTCGAGAGCGACGCTATATCACTATTTTCCGAACAAGCGTGACTTGTATGCTCGA
>NZ_LZKK01000005.1 GCF_001672815.1 Mycobacterium sp. E796
CCGACCCCCGCGATCTATCAGTTGACCGATTGCCTGCACGATGGGCATACGGAACGGGTGGCGGCTCATGAGATCAGGGCCACCGTGTCCGCATGGTTGGCCGAGTTGGGCGCGGACAGCCCCTTGGTCGACGATCTTGAGCGCGCGGTGCGTGACGGCGATTGGAGCGTGGCGTATGCCATCGGTGAGTGCTTGTCCGTTCAGGTTGCGATCGCCAGCTGAGAGTCTCAGCCTTCGGAGTAGGCAGATGACTGGAGCGCTTCCGCCCGCCCTTTGAGAACGAGCAGCATGCGGCGCGTCATGACGAATGACGCCGGCTCCATGATCCGCATGAACAGCCACCCGGCAGCGGTCTTGCGGAGCCGTTCTGTGCCGCGCGTAACCAATCTCGTCCGTTGCCCGTCGAGCGGATAAAGGCCGAACTGCCAGACCCATTCCATATCGCGAGCCTGGTACCTGAGCGCAAGCGCGTGCGGCGGATCCACAACTGCCACGGTGAGCTCCTCGCGTCCGAAGAAGATCTTGTCCCCTACGGCGAGTTGCTGAAACTCGGGAAGGATGCGAGTCGCGCTCGGGCGATCCAGGAAGCCAAAGAGCCGGTCGAGCCAGTCGTAGCTGTACAGCCCACCCCGTTGGTAGCCAATTTGCACCAGCCATGGCCAGATATCGTCGGCGGGCGCATTCACTGTGATCGCCTGCGTCGCTGTGTCGGTCGGATTAGCGATCAGCCCATCGCCCGGCATCACCCGCGCCAACTCCTCGGGTGTCGTCCCCCACCGGCTAAACCAGCGGCGGACCGGAAACCAGTAGCCGACCACGACCGCGAGCAGACCGAATACCAGTGCGATGCCATGCAAGTTTTTGGGTGATCGAATCTGCGGCATCAATTCCACCAGCGATGCCTCCTTCGGGGATACCGGCCAGTCAGATGATGTTCGGGGGACGAACACCGGTTCTAGGGTCCAACGTCACCGGCCGACGCGGGGCTGGGTTCAACGGAAGCCCGCAGGATCTGACCATTGCGGTGATCCGGGTGACTTTCGTCACTATGCCCGACCTATGACGCCGCAGCAGGATTGAGAGAAATACCGCCAATGGTATTTGGTTCGGCAGCAACGGATTAAGGCTATGACAACAGCAATCACCTCACTGGAGAGGCCCGACTTCGCCAAGATCGAAAGTCGCGCGCCGTCGGTGGCGCACATGTTCTTGAACCGGATCGCCGCTACCCCGAACGCGGAGGCGTTTCGGTATCCGCTGGACCACTCCTGGGAGAGCGTGACCTGGCAACAGGTCGGCGAACGCGTCTACCGCATTGCCGGCGGGCTGATCTCGCTGGGCATCGCTCCGGAGGATCGCGTCGCGCTGGCATCGTCGACGCGCTACGAGTGGGTGCTCGCCGATTTCGCCATCATGTGCGCCGGTGCGGCGACCACCACTGTGTACCCGACGACGAACGCCGGTGACGTCGCCTACATCATCGCCAATTCCGGAAGCCGACTGGTGGTCGCCGAAGATCAGACCCAGGTCGACAAACTGCTCGAGCACCGCGCCGACCTGCCCGACGTGGGCAAGGTCGTCATCATTGACGGCAACGGCGATGGCGACTGGGTGATCTCGCTCGCCGAGCTGGAGCAGCTGGGTAAGCAGCTGCTGGCCGACTCGCCGAATGCCATCAGGGAGCGGGTCGCGTCCGTCGGCCCGGCCCAGCTTGCCAGCCTCATCTACACCTCCGGCACCACCGGGCGGCCGAAAGGCGTGCGACTGACCCACGGGGCATGGACCTACACCGCCGCGGCCATCGATTCACTCGGCATCCTGGGGCCCGACGACCTCAACTTCCTGTGGTTGCCGCTGGCGCACGCGTTCGGCAAGGTGATGCTGGCCCTGCCCCTGCAGATCGGCTTCCCGACCGCGATCGACGGACGTCCCGAGAGGATCGTCGACAACCTCGCGACCCTGCGGCCCACCATCATGGGGGCGGCGCCCCGCATCTTCGAGAAGGCGCACGCCCGCATCGAGGGCATGGTTGCCGAGCAGGGCAGGCTCAAGAAGAAGATGTTCGACTGGGCGATCGGCGTCGGCATCAAGATGTCCCAAACCCGGCAAGCCGGCAAGAAACCTTCGTTGGCGTCGTCGTTGGCCTACCGGATGGCCGACCGCATGGTGTTCTCCACCATCCGGGAACGGTTCGGTGGACGGTTGCGCTTTTTCGTCTCCGCGGCCGCCGCCCTGGACCACGACGTCGCCCAGTGGTTCGACGCCGTCGGCATCATCGTGCTCGAGGGCTACGGGCTGACCGAGACCGCGGCCGCGTCATTCATCAACCGCCCCGGCGCCTATCGGTTCGGCACGGTCGGGTTGCCGTTCCCGGCCACGGAAGCCAAGATCGCCGACGACGGCGAAATCCTGCTCAAGGGCCCGGGTTTGATGACCTCTTATCACGATCTTCCCGACGCCACCGCCGAGGCGCTCGACGCGGACGGTTGGTTCCACACCGGGGATATCGGCGAAATCGACGGCGACGGCTTCCTGCGGATCACCGACCGCAAGAAGGACATGTTCAAGACCTCGCAGGGCAAGTACGTGGCGCCGTCGGCGATCGACGCGAAATTCAAGGGCCTCTGCCCGTACGCGAGCGAGCTTCTCGTCTACGGCGAGGGCAAGCCGTACTGCGTGGCACTGGTCAGCCTCGACAGCGAGGCGATCACCGAGTGGGCCGGCAAACAGGGCCTTGCGGGTAGCTCTTTCGCCGAGATAGCGCGTGACGCGCAGACCCACGAACTCATCGCCGGGTACATCGACGCGCTGAACGTGGAACTCAATCGCTGGGAACAGATCAAGAGATTCGCGATCCTCGACCGGGAACTCTCGGTCGAATCCGGCGATCTCACGCCGAGCCTGAAGCTTCGCCGCAAGGTGGTCATCGAGGAGTTCGCGGACCGCCTCGCGGCCCTCTACGAGCAGACAGCTTGAGAGCCCGCATCTTGCCGACGATTTGCGGGCCCGGAGTCATTATTGCCATTTGAGATCTTCGTCGAGGTGTTGGGCTTGTTCGTCGTGCCCAGCCGCGGGGCGGGTATCAATCGTGACCTCTTGCCAGTACGCCGGACTGTATAGGTGAATATCGTTGCCGCTGCTGACCTTTAGCACGCCGCCCGTGAGTACTTCGTAGGTGGCATCGTCGGGATGCTCCTCGTCCTCGTCGTGACCTTCAAGTTGGACCCACATTTTCATGGTGAAAGTAACCCCTTCGTATCGGCCGGTCG
>NZ_LZKK01000006.1 GCF_001672815.1 Mycobacterium sp. E796
TCTGCGGTGATCGCGACACCGGAGCTGATAGAGGCGGCGGCAACCGACTTGGCGAGTATTGGTTCGACGGTCAACGCCGCGCACATGGTGGCCGCGGCCCCGACCGTCTTTGTGCCACCTGCGGCCGCTGATGAGGTCTCGGCGGGGATCGCGCACCTGTTCTCCGGTTACGCCCAGGACTATCACGCGCTGGCCGGGAAGGCGGCGGCGTTTCAGGAGCAATTTGTGCAGCACCTGACCACCAGTGCCGGCGCGTATGCCGGCGCGGAGGCCGCCAACGTCACGTCGCTGATCAAGCCCTTGACAGCAATTGGGGCCCCGATTGCCGCTGCTGCCACAACCGCCCAGTCCACGATGAGCGATTTAATAGCGAATGTGATAACAAATATTCAAGCCGGAATAGAGACATTGATAACGATGATTACATCTTTATTAATGTTGCTAGCGATTGTACCCTTTTTGCTACTGTTTCTTTTAAGTGTTGCTTTATACGGGCCATGGTGGCTTGTTTTGCTTAATGCCGGGCGTGGGTATTGAGATGACGCCCCCCTCAGCGCGGTCGGTGAGGTTCGCGCAGTCGGATCGACGCCCAACGAGTTGGTCGCGAGGGTTGGATTCTCCATCGTTCCTTCGCCGAACCTTTCACGTTCGTGGTCGGGCAGCGTCTAGCCGACGACGAGGCGTGTCTCGGCTTTGAAGGTGCCGTCGCGGTTGTCCCGGACGTGGACGCTGGTGGTGATGGCGATGTCCGGCCAGGGCCAAGAGGCAGGCCGCAACGCAGAGCGCGTCTGTTAGATCGGGAAGAACATCGGAATGGGAGTACCTGTTGCAATAAAAAGTAAAACTAGTGCTACCCAAGCGCCTATGATTACAAAAGTGCCGACCGTAACGAAAATGCTCCATAACGCCGGGTAGCCTTGAATAAATATCCAAAACTGGTAAAAGGCTGCGCCCAATATCTTGAGTAATTGGTCGAAAGCTGCGCTAACAATGTTGCCTAACTCGTATCGGACAGCCCCGACGGCGCTGCCAATCAAGTTCACAACCCCTCCCAAGGGCTTTAGCAACGACGCCATGTTGGC
>NZ_LZKK01000007.1 GCF_001672815.1 Mycobacterium sp. E796
TCCGGTTACGCCCAGGACTATCACGCGCTGGCCGGGAAGGCGGCGGCGTTTCAGGAGCAATTTGTGCAGCACCTGACCACCAGTGCCGGCGCGTATGCCGGCGCGGAGGCCGCCAACGTCACGTCGCTGATCAAGCCCTTGACGGCAATTACGGCCCCGGTTGCCGCAGCCACGGCCGCCCAGTCGACATTAAATGATTTGATAACAAATGTAGTGACGAATACTGTCTTTGTTCTAGGTGCCGCCGCCGTGGCCGGCTTCGTCATTGGTTTTCTTTCTTGGCTCATGGCAGATCTCGTCGTACTGTACTTCGCGTCCGCTGCGGCAAACATCATCCAATCGTTCCCGTTCTACGGCTTACTATTGAACGTTTTGACCGACGCGATAAACCCATTACTCACGGCGTTTCCCGTTGTAGGCCAGCTCGTTTCAGCCGGCACTCAATTAGTCCAGTCGTTCACCACTGCGTTCTTCTGGCCGGCGAATCTGACAGTACAAATTCTCCGCGCACTATCCGCCTTGGTGAACCCGCTGGGCCAAACAACGGCCTCCTAACATCCAATCTTTGGCCCTTCTCAGCAGCCGGGTGTCTCACCGACTCCTGTTCATCGGGACGCAGGAAATCCGAATCGAGGTCTACGGGAGCCCTCGGGGCCGCCCAGAGGCGCGCCTCGCGCCCCTGCTGACCCGCCGACACAGACGCCGCCGCACCTGACCGTGACTCTGCGGCCTCGGCCCACGCCTTTGTGGCGCGGGTCGCCGCGTTAAGGGGATTCAACCTCTAGCCGTGCATCCGGCCGTTACGCCGCACGCTGGGGCGGCCCCGACGCCCCTGCCTGACGTCGCCAGCGCCGGGCGACGCGTGCATGATTTTAGGCCCGACCACAGAGGGCGAAAGTCCCTATTTGGATTTGCCGGCTCGCGGTGAAGATCCTGTCCTAC
>NZ_LZKK01000008.1 GCF_001672815.1 Mycobacterium sp. E796
TGCGGCGGGCACCCGGGGGCTGCGGACGTACGTGCAGCTTTTCGTGCTGATCGCCCTGGCCAACGACGTGCGCTGCGTCGGGGCCTGCACCGGCGAGCGCTTGGCCGCGTGCGAACGCGCCACGGCCAGGTCTATGGAGGCCGCCGTCGCCAGCCGCTGCGCGGCGCTCATGAAGGCCTCCGCCTCATGGGAGTTGTCGGTGCCCTCGGCCTGGCGCAGCAGCGCTGCGATGCGAGCCAGCATCTTGTCGTCCGTCATAAGCGCCAAATTAGCGCAGCGATACGACATCCCCCTACAACCGCTTGGTGATCCAGGAGACCACGTCGTCGAGCACCTGGTCGCGCTCCGGCTCGTTGAACACCTCGTGATACAGCCCGGGGTAGACCTTCAGCTCGACGTCGGTGGAACCCACGCATTCGACCAGGCGGCGGCTGCCGTCGACGGGGATGAGCCGGTCGTCGGAGCCGTGCACCACCAGCAGCGGGGCCGTCAGCGCCGGCGCGCGCTGCGGCATGGTCTGCCCGACCTCCAGCAGCGCCCGTCCGACGCCCGCCGGGACTTTCCCGTGGTACACCAGCGGGTCGGCGTTGTAGGCCGCCACCACCGCGGGATCCCGCGAGATCGCGGCGACGTCGAGTTCCTGCACCGGCAGGCCCGGCACGACGACGCCGAGCACCTTCGCGGCCAGGATCATGAACGGGGACACCAGCTCCTGGGCCGCGACCGCCGGGGCCGACAGCACCATCATGTCGTAGTTGTCCGGGCGTTCGACGCCGTAGGCGAACACGATGCCGCCGCCCATGCTGTGACCGAGGACGATGCACTTCAGGCCCGGGTGCTCCCGGGTCGCGATGCGGACCAGGGTGTCGAAATCGGCCGTGTACTCGGAGATGTCCCGCACCAGCATCCGCTTGCCACCGGAACGGCCGTGGCCGCGGTGGTCCAAGGCGTAGGTGACCAGCCCCGCGGCGCCGAAACACTGCGCGACATGGTCGTAGCGGCGGGCATACTCGCCCAGGCCGTGGGACAGCACAACCACCGCGCGGGGCGCGGCGTCCGGCGTCCAGACGTCGTAGACGATGCGCACGCCGCCAAGGCCGTCGAAGGAGCGTTCAGTGCGCGTAGTCATCACGGGAAGCGTACAAGGGGTGGGCCCGTGTCGGAGACTCTGCGTAGGCTCATCTGACATGGGGCTGCTCACCGAAGACGCGGAGAAATCTGGCGGTGCCCCGGCGGTCGGCGGGGACTTCTCGACCGACGCCGAGCCGTACCGTCGCGAACTGCTCGCGCACTGCTACCGGATGACCGGGTCGCTGCACGACGCCGAGGATCTGGTGCAGGAGACCCTGCTGCGCGCCTGGAGGGCATACGACCGCTTCGAGGGCAAGTCGTCGATGCGGACCTGGCTGCATCGCATCGCCACCAACACCTGCCTGACCGCGCTGGAGGGCCGGCAACGCCGGCCGTTGCCGACCGGGCTGGGGGCGCCGAGCTCCGACCCCACCGCCGAGCTGGTGGAGCGGAGCGAGGTGCCCTGGCTGGAACCGCTGCCGGAGCTGACCGACGACCCGGCGGACCCGTCGGTCATCGTCGGGTCACGCGAGTCGGTACGGTTGGCGTTTGTCGCGGCGCTGCAACACCTTTCACCCCGGCAACGGGCGGTGCTGCTGCTGCGCGACGTGCTGCAGTGGAAGGCGGCCGAGGTGGCCGAGGCCATCGGCACCACCACCACCGCCGTCAACAGCCTGCTGCAGCGCGCCCGCACCCAGCTCGAGGCCGTCCAGCCCAGCTCCAGCGACCGGCTGACGCCGCCCGATTCCCCCGAAGCCCAGGACCTGCTGGACCGCTACATCGCGGCGTTCGAGGCCTACGACATCGACCAGCTGGTCGAGCTGTTCACCGCCGAGGCGATCTGGGAGATGCCGCCGTACACCGGCTGGTACCGCGGCCCGCGGGACATCATCACGCTCATCCACCAGCAGTGCCCGGCCGAACATCCCGGCGACATGCGCCTGCTCCCCGTGGTCGCCAACGGCCAGCCCGGCGCTGCCATGTATATGCGCGCCGGTGACGTGCACGTGCCGTTCCAGCTACACGTCCTCGACATCAGCGACGGCCGGGTATCGCGGGTGGTGGCTTTCCTCGACGGCACCCTGTTCGAGAAATTCGGGCTGCCCGCTACCGTGTGACGATGGCGAATCCCCCGCTCGTAACACCCGCGCCCGGGCAGCCGCTGCTGCTGTTGGGCGGCTTCGACACCGCCGAGCTGGGCTATGTCGCCGAGGAGTTCTTCGTCTCCGGAACGGCCGCGTCCTACGCGCCCAGCACCGCGCTGGGTCCCGACGGCGCGTGGAGCGTAACACCAAGTGGCAGTGCGGAATACACCACGCGGATGGTGGCGCTGACCCCGACCGACCCGGCCCACTTCAACGGGACGGTGCTGGTGGAATGGCTCAACGTCAGCGGCGGCATCGATGCCCCCGCCGTGTGGATGATGGCGCACCGCGAGATCCTGCGCGCGGGCTACGCCTACGTCGCGGTGTCGGCCCAGAAGGTGGGGGTGGACGGCGGCGGCGAGAACCTGATGGGCTTCGACATGTCCCTGAAGAGCCAGGACCCGGCACGCTACGCCGCCCTGAACCATCCGGGCGACGAGTACTCCTACGACATCTTTTCCCAGACGGGCGATCTCGTCCGCAACGGAGCGCTGGGCGATCTGCCCGTGCGGCACGTCGTCGCCGTGGGCGAGTCGCAATCGGCCATGTTCCTCACGACCTACGTCAACGCCGTCGATCCGCTCGCGCAAAGCTACGACGGCTTTCTGGTGCATTCTCGGTTCGGCTCGGCGGCGCCCCTGGACGGCGTTTCCATCTTCGACGAGTCACACCTCGACATGCCCGAGGCGGTCGCGTTCCGCACCGACCTGCGCGTCCCGCTCGTCACGATCATCACCGAGACCGACCTGTTCGGCGGCCCACGCGAAGGCTATTACTTCGCGCGGCAGCCGGATCACGATCGGCTGCGGGTCTGGGAGATCGCCGGCGCCGCACACGCCGACAACTACACGATCCAGGTGGCGCCCATCGACAACGGCTCCGCGCCGCTGGACGCCATCGTGGCCGCCTACGCGCCGACCAACGTGCTGATGGGCCAGCAGCTGGGCCATTACATCAACTTCGCGCCGCAACACCACTACGTGGTGCAGGCGGCCCTCGACGCGCTGCACACCTGGGTCCGCAGCGGCGAGCCGGCGCCGGTGGGCCCACCGATCGAGGTCCAGCACGGCGAGCTGCCCCGGCCCGTTCTCGATCCGCACGGCCTCGCCCGGGGCGGCGTCCGGACCCCGTGGGTCGACGTCCCGATCGCCCGGACATCCGGTATCGCCGAAGTGGAAAGCATCATGGCGGCGATCTTCGGCTCCGGCGAGCCGTTCGACGCGGCCACGCTGGACCGGCTCTACCCGGGCGGCGTCGACCAATACATCGACGGCTTCGCGGCTTCGCTGGACCGGGCGATCGAGTCGGGTTTCATCCTGCCGGCCGACCGCGCCGAGATTCTCGAGCTCGCCGCCGCGACGTATCCCCGGAACTAAAGGGCGCGTTCAGCTTTCGGCGGTCAGTACGTCACGCACCGCGGCGTCGGCAGCGCTCAGCAGGTCCGGGTCGATGCCGGCGCGGCCGCGCACCAGGACCGTGGCACAGTTGGCCACCGGCAGCCCCTCGGCGGGGCACAGGCCGTCGGGAAGCTTGCCGATCATCGGCAGCAGCGCCAACCCGAGACCGGAGCGCACGGCGGCGTAAAGGCCGGACAGGTCGCCACATTCGGCGGCGACTTCGTAAGCGATGCCGTGCCTTTCGAGGATCGAGAAGGCCGGCTCGCGCAACGTGCACGGCTCGGCATAGATCACCAATGGCAGCGGGTCACCTCGGCGAGCGGCGAAAGTCCGCGCCGAAACCCACCTCAGCTGCACGACTCCCGACGCATTGGCGCGGTCGAGCCCCGACCCGTCGAGCATGATCGCCAGGTCCAGCAGGCCCCGGTCGAGGGCATCGGCCAGCGAGACGTTGCGGTCGAGCCGGAACCGCGGCCGCCGTTCTGGAAGCCGCTCACGCAGCACGCTGGTCAGGGCGGGCAGCATCACGTCCGCGCCGTGCTCGGTTGCCCCGATCGTCAGCAGCCGGTGTTCGGTGGCGCCGAGGTCGTCGAGCGCCGCGTCGTGCGCCGCCAGGATCGCGCGGGCGTGCCGCAGCACCTTCTGACCGACGTCGGTGAACAACACGCCCCGGCCGGAGCGTTCGACCACCGGTTCGCCGACCACGCTCTCCACCTTGCGCAGGTGCTGGCTGACGGCGGACTGACTGAGGTGCAGCGCGGCGGCGGCGCGGTGAAATCCCCCACAGTCGGCCACCGCGACCAGGCTGCGCAGCGGCGCGATATCGAGCACCTGAGCCATAACCAGGAACCCTAATCCGATCAGCCAATATGATCAATCAACCGGCGCGATCACGTCGATTTTGTTCCGGTCACCGGAGATGCGATCAGTAATCGTGATCGATTGCGATCGCTAATAATCGTTGGACGGGGCCGGTCGACGTCGACGAACATGGGGGCATGGACTTGCCGCGCATGCCGTTGACGACTGCCTCGGCGGTCACCCTGACCTATGCGATCGGATATCCCATCGGGGCGCTCGCGGTGGCGGCGATGACCCCGATGGCCGTCTTGGTGCTGCGATTCGGTTTTGCCGCAATCATTCTGGCGTGCTGGGCCGCCCTGGCCCGAGCGGCGTGGCCGCGGGGGGCGCAGTTCGGGCACGTCGTCGTCGCGGGTCTGCTGATCCAGGCCGTGCAATTCTGCTGCCTCTACGAGGCGCTGCTGCTCGGCGCGCCGGCGGTGCTCTGCGCGGTGGTCGTCGCGATGAACCCGGTCACTACGACGATCCTGGCCACGCTGTTCCTGCGCGAGCGGCTCGGCTCGCGGCGAGTGTTCGCCCTGGCTCTCGGGGTGGTCGCGGTGCTCGCCGCTTGCGCTAAGAGGTTGATGAGCACGCACGGCGTCGACCCCGTAATCGCGCTGCTTGTGGTTGGGCTGCTTGGCCTTTCGGCCGGTGGGGTGTACCAGCAGCGGTATTGCGCCGGCGTCGACTTCCGCGCGATGAGCGCGGTGCAGAATGCCGTGGCGCTCATCCCCGCGACCGCGCTGGCGATCCTGACGCCGTTCGCCGTGCACGACGCGACCAAGGCCACCGTCGCGGTCACCGCCATGGTGCTGCTCAACGCCACGCTGGCGGTCAGCATCTACCTGCGCGCCATCAGCCTGCACGGGGCTGCGGCGGTGGCGATGCTGTTCGCCGTCATTCCCGCGGCCGCCGCGGTGCTGTCCTGGCTGATGCTCGGGCAGCGCCCGGACATCGGGGTCGCGATCGGCCTGCTGGCCGGCGGCCTGGCGTGCTGGCTCAACAGCGGGGCGTCCCGCCGGCGCCGCGAGACCGACCCGGGGGCCTCGGAGGCGCCGCGGCCACGCTTAGAAGAGGCGGCTGTCCGGTGACGGGCCCGGCACCGGGCGGACCAGGCCGGCCCCGGTGATCAGCGGCAGGTCCAGTGCGGACAGCAGCCCGGGTCGCGCCGCGCACACCGCCGGGATCGCGTTGACCATCCGCGACGCCCCGGCAACGCGCGCCCCGAGGTCGTGGTCGCGATCCTCGGCCATCTCGAATTCGCAACGCATGGTGGGCGATCCCTCGATTTCGACGCGGTAGAGGCCGCGGCCGGACGCCTGGCCGTAGCCGAGGTCCTTCGGCGGGATGCTGATGTGCGGCTGTGGCCAGTCCGGCGCGAGGTCGTCGCGCATCCGCGTCACGTGGTCGAGGACGAACGTCGCCTTGTCGCCGACGTATCCGGTCAGCGTGGAGCGCATCGCCGCGATGGTTCCCGTCGCGATGTGCCCGGTGGGCGTGTCGAACGACTCGGGGGCGGCGACGCGTTCGTTGGCCTCCTCGATGCGGTCGATCTTGACGCCGAGCCCCGCGGCGAGCTGGTGCAGCACCGGCCCCCAACCGAAGGTGAATATTCCGGGCTGCGCCGCGAAGGCCTGGTACTCCGGCGGCTTGCCGAACCCGAGGATCTCGTAGACCGCGGCCCGGTCCGGGTAGGTGGCATAGTTGAACATCTCCGTCACCCGCACCGACTCGATCACCCGCGATACCCCCGAAAGCACCAGCGGCAGAACGTCGTTCGCGAATCCGGAGTCGATCCCGGTGGTGAAGAACGATGCACCGCCGTCGAGCGCGGCGCGCCGCAACGGGTCGGTGAACGCGCCGGCCTCCTCCCCTAACCCGTCGGGATATACCAGCGGCACCACCGAACACGACACCACGTTCTTCCCGGCCCACAGGATCGACGCCATGTCCTCGACGGCCTCCAGCGGCCGCAGGTTGGCCCCGGCGGCATACACCACGGCGTCGGCCTCGCCGGCGATCATCGCCGAGGGGTCCCGGGTGGCGACCACCCCCACCGGCGCGATGCCGCACAGCTCGCCCGCGTCGCGACCCGCCTTCGCGTCGCTGTGCACGACGACGTCGACCAGCTCCAGCTCGGGGTGGTCGATCACCCCTCGCAGGGCGATCAGGCCCATGGAGCCCGGGCCCCAAACCCCCACCTTCACCACCACACGTCTCCTATTATTAGGACGCTCAACCTTAGATATCGGACGGATCGTAAGGAGCTTCGCGTGGGTGAGTCAACCGCCAAATCACCGCCCACCGCCCGCGTGATGGATGTGCTTGCGGCCCTGGCGGATTCACCGAGCGGGCACACGTCGGCCCAGCTGGCGAAGGCCTGCTCGATCAGCACGTCGACCTGCGCCCTGTTGCTCGCCGAGCTGGAACGGCGTGGCTGGGTGGCGCGGCACGAGGACCGCCGCTACGTGTTGGGCAGCGGCCTGTTCAGCCTGGTGCACGGGCTGCGGACGCAGTTCCCGCTGCTGGACCGGGGGCGCGACGCGCTGCGCTTCCTGCACGAAGCGCTCGGCGCGGGCTGCTCGTTGTCGAGGATCGGCCAGCGCCAGCTGACCACCGTCGACGCGGTCGGCCACGGCACCGACGGCGAACACGCCGTAGGGCAGCGCTTCCCGATCGACCCGCCGTTCGGCCTGGTCGCCATGGCCTGGCGCGACGACGAATTCGTCGACGCCTGGCTGCACCGCGTCGTGCCACGGCTGACGCGCACCGAGGTGACCCAGCATCGTCGGGTGCTGGCCGACATCCGCGCCCGCGGTTACGGCGCGTGGCGGTTCGACGACACCCACCGCTCGCTGCATCACCGGCTGGCCGACGTGCTGGCCTCGCTGGAACCGACCGCGCGAGTGACCCGCCAACTGACCACGCTGATGACCATGGTGACGCTGCGATCTGTCACCGGCACGCTCGAAACCGAGCTCGCCACAACGGAATTCGTCGTACTGCCGATCTTCGGCCGGGACGGGCAACCGGAGTACCAGATCGAGATCCACCTGGGCCGCCCGGCCGGGTTGACGCTGGAAGCGCTGGACGCCGCGCTGCGGCGCGCGCAGGAAATGTTGGCCTAGGCCGAATTGCCAGCCTCCTCAACGGTCCGCAAGCGGACCGCATCGTCACCTGGCTAGGCTGGAGCCCATGCCCGCCACCGTCGACGTCCGCCGCGCGGCCGACCGGGCCGTCACCACGACGCCCTGGCTGAAATCCCGGCATTCGTTCTCGTTCGGCGACCACTACGATCCCGCCAACACCCACCACGGGCTGCTGCTGGTCAACAACGACGACATCGTCCAGCCGGGAACGGGATTCGACACCCACCCCCACCGCGACATGGAGATCGTGACCTGGGTGCTGAGCGGCGAGCTGACCCACCGCGACTCCGCCGGTCACCACGGGACCATCTATCCCGGCCTGGCCCAACGCATGTCGGCGGGTAGCGGCATCCTGCACTCCGAAAAGAACGATTCCCGCACCGAGCCAGTCCATTTCGTGCAGATGTGGGTGGTCCCCGACGAGGCCGGCATCGACCCGGGTTACCAACAGCACGAGATCGACTCCGGGCTGCTGGACGCCGGACTTGTGACCATCGCCTCAGGCATACCGGGTAATGAGGCGGCCATCACTCTGCACAACCGCAACGCCGCGCTGCATGTCGCACGGCTGCAGCCCGGCGACTCGGTCGACCTGCCGCAGGCTCCCTACCTGCATTTATTCGCTGCGCGAGGCCGGGTCCAAGCGGCGAAAATCGGCGAACTCACCGAGGGTGACGCCGTCCGATTCGCCGACGCCGAGGCACCGCGGGTGACGGCGAGCGAGCCGTCCGAGCTGTTGGTCTGGGAGATGCACGCGGCGTTGGGAGTTTGAGGGCACCCGGCGAACACATAGAGTGGGCACGACAGACAGGAGCCCGCATGTCTCAATCGCAGCCGCGGCACGCTGCGCCGAACCCCAAGCGAAATATCAAGGCAGTTCGGACCGTGCGGTTCTGGTCACTCCCCGTCGTCGTCACGCTGGCGCTCATGTCGGCGTTGTGCGCGCTGTACCTGGGGGGCATCCTGAACCCGATGACCAACCTGCGGCATTTCCCGATCGCCGTGGTGAACGAGGACGCCGGCCCGACCGGCGCGCAGATTACCGACGGTCTGGTTGCCGGGTTGGACAAGAACAAGTTCGACGTCCGGGTGGTGTCCCACGACGAGGCGCAGCGCCTGCTGGACACCGCACACGTCTACGGGGAGTTGGTCATTCCGCCCACCTTCTCGTCCAACCTTCACGAGTTCGGCGCCAGCGCGGTCACGCCGGGCCGCACGACGCGTCCCTCGGTCACCATCTCCACCAACCCGCGGGCGGGCACCCTCGGCGCCAGCATCGCCGGCCAGACGCTGACCCAGGCGATGGCCGTGGCCAATGGCAGAGTGGGCCAACGACTTTCGGCCGACGTCGCGGCCGAGACCGGGGGCGCGCCGTTGACCGGCGCGTCGGCGCTGGGCCTGGCCAACCCGATCGACGTCAAATCCGGCGTCTACAACGCCCTGCCGAACGGCACCGGCAACGGGCTGTCGGCGTTCTACTTTGCGCTCTTGCTGCTGCTGGCGGGCTTTACCGGCAGCGTTGTGGTCAGCACGCTGGTCGACGCGCTGCTCGGCTACGTGCCGGCGGAGTGGGGCCCGGTGTACCGCTTCGCCGAGCAGGTCAAGATCTCGCGATTCCAGACGCTGCAACTGAAATGGGCCATCATGACGCTGCTGGCGCTGCTGACGTCGGGCGTGTACCTGGCCATCGCGCACGGGCTGGGCATGCCGATCCCGCTCGGCTGGCAACTGTGGGCGTACGGCGTCTTCGCGATCATCGCAGTGGGCATCACGTCGAGTTCCATACTGTCGGTGCTGGGTTCGATGGGCCTGCTGGTCAGCATGCTGATCTTCGTGATCCTCGGGCTACCGTCCGCGGGAGCCACCGTCCCGCTGGAGGCCACGCCGCCGTTCTTCCGCTGGGCCGCCAAATTCGAGCCGATGCACCAGGTTTTCCTCGGCGTGCGCTCGCTGGTCTATCTCAACGGCCGCGCGGATGCCGGCCTGTCGCAGGCGTTGTGGTTGACAGGCATCGGGCTGGCCATCGGCCTGCTGCTCGGCGGCATCGTCACGCACCTCTACGACCGCAAGGGCTTCCACCGCATCCCGGGGGCGGTCGAGCTGGCGATCGCCGCGGAACACCAGGCCCAGCATCAGGCGCGGGTGCAAAAGCGCGAGCGCCCCGACGCGGACCTGGCCGAAACTCCGACCGACACCCCCGCCGAGGCCGAGAGCGAAAGCCCAAGCAGGCAAACGTAATTCGAGTGCGGCCTAAGCGTCACGCGTTCGTTATCGAAGTTGACAGTGTGACTGGTGTGGCTGATGCTATTTATGTTGCATAGCTATCAGTGCCGAAAGGTCCATCGTGCTGACGCCCCTCGCCAGCTTGCGCCGGCTGGCGGCCTGCTGCACCGCGGTCCTCGCGTGCGCGGTGGTGGCGAGCACCACCGGACAACCCGTCGCCCACGCCGCTGACGGCCGCGACCTGCTCGCCAGCGCCATCGAGACCACCAAGGGCTCGTACCTGGTCTACAACTTCGGCCCGGGTCATCCCACGCCCATGCTCAACGCCGGCGGCAGCTGGTACGAGATGAACAACGGCGGGCACCTGATGGTCATCAAGAACGCGGCGGGCCGCCTGGCGCCGCACCTCCTGGTGGACAGCCACCAGGGCGATCAGGCGCGCTGCGAGAACAATCCCGGTGCCCGCACCGGCGAGGGGCTGTGGCAGGCGTCGGAGGTCTACGCGCCGCTGCAGGCGTGGCAGCGGATGGGCCAGCCGACGATCGCGATCAACGCCAACTTCTTCGACATCCGCCCGCAGAAGGGCGGCTCCTGGCGCGAGACGGGCTGCAGCTCCCCGCTGGGCGCGTTCGTCGACAACACGCACGGGCAAGGCCGGGCGAACCAGGCGGTCACCGGCACCGTCGCGTACCCGGGCAAGCAGGGCCTGTCCGGCGGCGGCGAAAGCTGGAGCGCCCTGTCAACGATGATCCTGCCGTCCGGTGGCGCTCCGTATGTGTTGCGCGCCAGAAGCCCTCAGGACTATGACGTCGCCACCCCCGTCGTCGCCGACCTGCTGAACCGCAACGAGCGGTTCGTCGCGGTGTCGGGGATCGGCCTGTTGTCCCCCGGCAAGACCGGGCAGCTCAACGACGGCGGCCCCAGCGCGGCGCGTACGGCCCTTGCGTATGTGAAGCAAAGGGACGAGATGTACATCTTCGAGGGCGGCAGCTACACGCCGGACAACATCCAGGACCTGTTCCGCGGGCTCGGTAGCGACACCGCGGTCCTGCTGGACGGCGGCGGCTCGTCGGCGATCGTGCTGCGGCGCGACACCGGCGGCATGTGGGCCGGCGCCGGCTCACCGCGCGGATCGTGCGACACCCGGCAGGTGCTGTGCGACTCGCACGAGCGCGCGCTGCCCAGTTGGCTGGCCTTCAACTAACGGTCGATGGCGCCTTCGGACCGTAGCGGAAGATCAGCAGGCTCGTCGCCACCACCGCGGCCGTGACCGCGAACACCGGGGCGACGACGAATCGCGACATCGTGGCCCCCACCAATGCGCCCGCACACATCGTGAAAACGACGCTGAAGCGCAGCTTTTCGCGCTCGCCCGTACCGCCGGCGAGATGGCTGTCCAGGCCGAGGCTGACGATGGTCGACGTCAGCACCGTAGTGGACAGTTCCTGAATCCCGAACTGGCGCGCGCTGGAATGCTGCAGACCGAAGGTCACCGCGAGCAAGCCGATCATGATCAGCTTGGTGTTGTCGTGGTAGTGCAGCACACCCGCGCCGGCCAGAATCGACAGGGCGACCAGCAACACGATCTCGGTGGCCAGCACCGTGCTGATCCACGACCGCGTCCGCTGGTCGAAATGCCTTGCCAACCGGCCACTGACGATCGTGGTACAGACGAAGGTGGGCAGGGCCACCACGACCGCCGTCAGGTCGATGCTGGTCCTCGGGGCCAGCCAGAAGCCGAGGAAGATCACGTTGCCGGTCATGTTCGCCACGAAGACGTGGCCGAGCACCAAGATGCTGATCGCGTCCGCGAGGCCGGTGGCGAAGGTCAGCAACAGCAGCGCGGCAACGGTCGAGCGCTCGGATACCGGCGACGCAACGGCCATGGGCTGCTTAAGATCCCGTCGCGTTAGAGCTGCGGTGTCAGGTCCAGCGAGGTGATGGTCGTCATCCTCGTCACCAGCCAGTGGCCACCTGCGCGCTTCATGAACAGCCGGTAGGACAGGTACTTCAGCGACGGGATGTTCTTGGTCAGCGGGCTGGTGGACGTGGTGTTGGTGTAGACGATGACGACGGCGTTCGGGTCGTCCAGCGATTCGACCGCCGCGCCGGTCACTTGGGTGCTGTTGGTCACCTTGGCCTGCTTGTTGGGGCCCACGATCGCGTCGACGAACTTGCGGTACTGGGCCTCGAAGTCACCGCTGAGGTAGGCGGCGGCCCGATCGGCGAGGCCGTCCATGTTCTCCGGGGTGTAGGTCCACAGCGTCGTGATCGCGTTGGCCGCCGTGCGCGCCACCTTCAATTTCGTTGCGGCCGTGGCGCGATCGCTCAAATATGGCTGCACCGCCGCACCCGCGAACGCCGCGGAGCCGACGAAGAGCACGGCGGCCACCGCGATGGAGATGGCGAGCCGCTTGCCGGCCAGGATCTTGCGCCGGGGGCGGCGCGCGGGCTTG
>NZ_LZKK01000009.1 GCF_001672815.1 Mycobacterium sp. E796
CGGCGGGCAGCGAGATGTTGCCCGATCCGGCGGCGACGTCGAGCACCCGCGTGCCCGGCCCGATACCCGCTGCGGCGGTCCCAGGCGCGGGCGGCGGCGCTGGGGCTGACTCTCGACTACCGCGAGGCCAATGCGCACGCACTGCCGTTCGGCGACGGCGAGTTCGACGCCGTGATCTCGGCGATCGGCGTGCAGTTCGCGCCCGACCACCGGCGCGCCGCCGACGAGCTGGTGCGGGTTTGCCGGCCGGGCGGGACGATCGGCGTGATCAGCTGGACTCCGGAGGGCTTCTTCGGCCGGATGCTGGCCACCATCAGGCCCTACCGGCCGAGCCTCTCGCCCGCCGTGTTCCCCGCCGCGCTGTGGGGCCGCGAGGGCTACGTCGCCGGGCTGCTGGGTGACCGGGTCTGCCACGTCACGACGCTGCGACGCAACCTAAGGGTGAACCGGTTCGACACCCCCGAGGACGTACACGCGTACTTCAAGCACCACTACGGCCCGACGATCGAGGCGTACGCCAACATCGGCCACAACCGGGTGCTGGCCGCCGAGCTGGACGCGCAACTCGTCGAACTCGCGCGCCGATACCTGCGTGACGGCGGCATGTCGTGGGAGTACCTGCTGGCCACCGCCGAACGGCGGTGAACCTGTTACAGATCGAGGTCGGCGTCCAGGTGGACGTCGGGCTCGCCGCCGGCGGCAGTGAACGCAGTCAGGGCCCGCACCAGCCCGTGGCGCTCCGGCGACGGCATCTTCTCCACGATGGTCGCAATCTCGGCGCGCCGGTACGCGGTGACCCGGCGGACAACCTCGCGTCCACGCTTGGTCAGCGCGGCGAGCAGCTCGCGACGGGAGGTGGGATGCGGCAGGCGGTCGATCAGCCCGGCGGCGACCAGCCGGTCGACCATCCGGCCCGTGGCCGACGGCTGCACACCCAGCAGGCTGGCCAGCGTGGCGAGGTTGACCGGCCCCCGATTGGACAGGATCACCAGGGTCCGGAACTGCGGAATGGTGATGGTCTCGTCGACCTGGCTGATCGAGCGCGCCGAAATGGCCACCAGCAAACGGGAGGCGGTCAGCAGCGCGTCGGTGATCACGTCCAAAGACTCGTCCGCTGCCGTCGAGTTGTCCGCCACCATCGCGCCCCTCCTCCGGACATGCTCCCGGTCCACCAGCAAAGCGTTGGAAGTGTAACAGCCTTCCAATGTCGAGCTCAGAGATTGTTTCCCACGAATACTATCGCCACAACGCAGATTCGGCGTTATCCGATGTGCAGCGGATCGATCTGCACCCGCACGGGCTCATGGTCCTGCCTCGCGCTGAGCACGCCGACGGCGCTGCGCAGGGCGGCCGCGAGCGCCAGGCCCTGCGCCCGCTGGACGCGCACCAGCATGCGGGTCACCGGCGCGCCGGCGGGGGTGCCGGCCGGGCGGCGCACGCCCGACGGCAGGTCCACCGGGCCCAGCAGGTCGGCGCGGAAATCCTCCCGGTCGGGCAGCCGGGCCTGTTGGAGCAGCGCCGCGACGGCGCCGGCCGTGCCGTCGACCGCGGCGATGTGCACGCTGGGCGGCAGACCTACCTCGGCCCGCGCCATCAGTTCGGCCTCCGCGTGCCCCACCGGATCCCAGCGGATCAGCGATTGCACTGTGGGAATGGAGGATTCGGCGACCACCATCACCACGCCGCCCTCGCCGCGGGCGCGCACCAGCGCGGCGGCGCTCATCCAGCGCCACAGGGCGTCCTCGGCGGCGCGCAGGTCTTGCCGGCCCAGCAGCGCCCAGGTGTCCAGCAGCAGGGCGGCCCCGTACCCGTCCGTCGCGCGGGGCTCGGCGCCGGGGGTGGCGACCACCAGGGCCGGGCGGGCGGCGACCTCCGCCACGACGGCGTCGCCCGCCGAGGTGACGACCGGGGTGCCGGCGAACGCGCGGCCGAGTTCCTCGGCGGTGCGGCGGGCGCCGACGACGACCGCGCGCACCGCGTCCGACCCGCACCCCGCGCAGCGCAGCGCCGGTTCGGCGCGACCGCACCACCGGCACACGGCGCCAGGCCCCCGCTCCTGCAGCGCCAGCGGACCGGTGCACTGCCGGCATCGGGCGATGGCACGGCAGCGCCCGCAGGCCAGCGACGGGACGTACCCGCGCCGGGGGACCTGCACCAGCACCGGCGCCCCGGCCTGAAGCGACGAGCGGGCGGCGCGCAGCGCGATGGACGGAATGCGCGCGGTGCGCGCCGCCGGGTCGCGTTCGTCGGCGTAACCCGTGTCGTCCAGGGCGATCACCCGCGGGGTACGGGCCCGCACCACCGGCCGCGCGGCGACGATGTCGTGCGCCCATCCGCTGCGCACCAGCGCCTGGGCCTCGGCGGTCCGCGCGTAGCCGCCGATGAGCGCCGCGCAGCGGGCCTGGTGCGCGCGCAGCATCGCCACCTCCCGGGCGTGCGGATACGGCGCCCGCGGCTCGGCAAGGCTGTCGTCCGCGTCCGCCCACACCATGACCAGGCCCAGGTCGCTCAACGGCGCGAACACCGCGCTGCGGGTGCCGATCACCAGGCGCGCTCTGCCGCGCAGCGCCGCCAGCCACCGCCGGTAGCGCGCGGCCGGGCCCAGGCCCGCCGACAGCGCCACCACGCACTCCTTGTCGATCCGCGTCGTCGCCGCCGCCCAGAGCGTGTCCAGGTCCCGCTGGTCGGGCACGATCGCCAGCGCCGACCGTCCCGTCCGGATGGTCTGGGCGGCGGCCTCGACGAAGCGGTCCGCCCAGGGCTCACCGGGCAGCGCCTGCCAGACGGCCCGCGCGGCACGGGATTCGGCGAGCGCCCCCAGGAACTGCCCGCCGCGGCCGTAGGCCTGCCACGCCGACGGGTCGACGGCCGCCGGAAGCGGCGGCGCGGGCAACGCGAGCGTCGCCGCGGGCTCCCGCTCCACCCGGGCGTGCCGGGCCGGCACCGCCAGGCGCAGCACGTCGGGCCGGGTGCCGGCGTAGCGCGCGGCGACCGCGTCGACCAGGCGCCGGATCTCCCGCGTCAGCACCGGTTCGGCCGACACGACGCGATCGAGCCAGCCCAGCTTGCCGGTGTGGTCGGTGTCGTTGCGGCGCTCCAGCAGGAACCCGTCGACCAGCCGGCCGTGGAACCGCACTCGCACCCGGACACCCGGCTGGGCGTCGTCGGACTGCTCGGCCGACACCAGGTAGTCGAATTCGCGGTCCAGGTGCGGCACCGAGAGCATGGGCAGCACTCGGGCGATCGGCTCGACCTCGGGAGTTGCCTTGCCAGCCAACGGGATCGACAACTAGCCTTCGTCGGGCTCGGACTCGTAATCCGACTCGTACCCCGTCTCGTACTCGTACTCGTAGTCGGTTTCGTAATCCGGTTCCTCGCGCCCGAAGAAGAACCCGGCCGTGATCAAGACCTGGGCGGCGGCGTACAACCACCAGATCGGGACCGCCAGCGCGTCGTTGTACAGGATGAACCGGCCGATGGCGATCATCGTGTCCGACGCCGCAAAACACACCGCCCCCACCGCGGTCCAGATCGTCGGCAGGTCGGCCAACAGCGCCATGCAGACCATCGCGGTCAGCACGATCATGTAGAGCGTCACCGGAATGGTGAGCTTGTCGCGGGCCAGGTGCGGCCAGAACCACGTCAGCAACGACAGCGAGACCAGACACATGAAGGCGACGGCGGCGAGGCGCACCCGGGAGGTGCGGGCCAGCGGAATCAGGGCACCCAGGAAACACAAGTGCGCCAACAGGAATGCGGCCAGCCCCAGCCCGAACGACATCGTCCACCACGGGATCGCCAACAGCCAGTCGCCGACGGCCGACATCAGCAGCGCGGGCATCAGCCAGCGTCGCTCGCGGACGATGGGGTGCGCCGCCGCGGCGACGGTCAGCAGCAACGCCATCGACGCCTTGAACAGCGGCTGCAGGATCCAGTGCCCCGTCAATGGCGTTCCCGGCGGCGACCGCAGGGCGACCACGGTCAGGTAGACCCCATAGGCGAGGCCCGCCCAGCCGGCCAGCACCCAACCGCCGGACACCAGGCGAGGTGCGTACGGTACTTCCATGCCCAGCTTGGACACGGCCGAGGAAAACCCTGAAAAGCCTGGTATCGACCCCATCCTGCTGAAGGTACTGGATGCGGTTCCGTTCCGGCTATCAACCGACGATGGTGTCGCCGCGGCGCGGCAGCGGTTCCGCGACCTGCCGCGCCGGCCGCTGCACCCCGAGTTGCGGGTCGAGGACCGCGCCATTCCGGGTCCGGCGGGCGCGATCGGCATCCGGATCTATTGGCCCTCGGCCGATCCCGGGCACGCCGCGCCCGTGGTGCTGTTCTTCCACGGCGGCGGCTGGGTCGTGGGCGACCTCGATACCTACGACGGCACGGCCCGCCAGCACGCGGTGGGCGCCGACGCGATCGTGGTGTCCGTCGATTACCGGCTGGCACCCGAGCACCGCTACCCCGCCGCCGTCGAAGACGGTTGGGCCGCAACGTTGTGGCTGGCCGAGCACGGCGCCGAGCTCGGCGCCGACACCACGCGGATCGCGGTCGCCGGGGATTCGGCCGGCGGGAACATGGCGGCCGTGCTCGCGCAACGGAGCCGCGACGAGGGCGGCCCACCGCTCGCGTTCCAGCTGTTGTGGTACCCCGCGACGATGTGGGACGCGTCGCTGCCGTCCTTCACCGAAAACGCCACCGCGCCGATCCTCGACGCGAAGGGCGTCGCCGCGTTCTCGCGTTGGTACGCAGGCGAAGTCGACCCGGCGGATCCGCCGCCGGGCATGGCGCCCGGGCGGGCGAAAAACCTGGCCGACCTGCCGCCGGCCTACATCGGCGTCGCAGGCCACGATCCGCTGCGCGACGACGGCATCCGCTACGGCGAGCTGCTGGCCGCGGCCGGCGTCCCGGTCGAGGTGCACAACGCGGAGACGATGGTGCACGGCTTCCTGGGCTACGCCGGGGTGGTGCCCGCCGCCACCGCCGCGCAGGACAAGGGGCTCGCGGCATTGCGGAATGCCCTGCATTAACGGCCGGGAAGCGTACGGTGAACGCATGATTGAGCCGACCGTCGCCCGACCGGGCATCGATCCGACTTTGAAGGCGCTGCTCGACATGTTCCCGATGACCTTCAACGCCGCCGACGGCGTCGAGGTCGCGCGATCGAGGCTGCGTCAGCTTAAGGTGCCCCCGGAACTGCTGCCGGACATCCGGACCGAGGAGCGAACCATCGATTACGGCGACCTGACCGACATTCCGGTTCGGATCTACTGGCCGGCCGACGACGCCGGGGCGCTGCCCGTCGTCGTCTTCTACCACGGCGGCGGGTTCTCACTCGGCGACCTGGAGACCCACGACCCGGTCGCGCGCGCCCACGCCGTCGGCGCCGAGGCCATCGTGGTGTCGGTCGACTACCGGCTGGCCCCCGAGCATCCCTTCCCCGCCGGCGTGAACGACTGCTGGGCCGCGCTGCAATGGGTCGCCGAGAACGCCGCCGAATTGGGGGGCGACCCGGATCGCATTGCGGTGGCCGGGGATTCGGCGGGCGGCAACCTCGCCGCGGTGATGGCCCATCTGGCCCGGGACAACGGCGGCCCGAACCTGGCCTTCCAGCTGCTGTGGTACCCGACCGTCACCGCCGACCTGTCGCTGCCGTCGCACACCGAGAACGCCTACGCGCCCATCCTGGACCGCGACGTCATCGAGGCCTTCCTGTCCTGGTACCTGCCCGACCTCGACATCACCGACCCGAAGGCCCTACCCATCACGCTGGCTCCGGCCAACGCCGACGATCTCTCCGGTCTGCCGCCCGCCTTCATCGGGACCGCCGAACACGATCCCCTGCGCGACGACGGCTCCCGCTACGCCGAGCTGCTCAACGCCGCCGGCGTGCCCGCCGAACACAGCAACGAGCCCGACATGGTGCACGGGTACGCCAGCTTCTCCCTGGTCATCCCCGCCGCCGCCGAGGCCACCGACCGCGGGCTGGTGGCGCTGCGCAAGGCGCTGCACGGTTAGCGCGAATAGTCGCTGGGCGCAACGCCGTACCAACGCCTGAAGGCGTGCGAGAACGTCGACACCTCGGTGTAGCCCAGCCGCGTCGACACCTCCTCCACGGTCAGCCCGACGTTGCGCAGCAGGTCCACCGCCACGGTGGAGCGCGCCTCGTTCAGCAGGGCCCGAAACGACGTGCCCTCCTCGGCCAGCCGCCGGCGCAGCGTGCGCGGGTGCATATCGAGTTCGCCGGCGACATCGGGAAGCGTTGGGAACACGCCGGAATCGCGGAACAGCTTGCTGCGCACCAGCGCGGTGATGCCGCGGCGGCTCTCGCTGTTCTGCATCAGCACGTCGCACTGCGCCATGCACATCTCCAGCGTGTGGCGGTCGGCCTGCGGCAGCGGCTCGTCGAACATGGCGCGCGGGAAATGCAACCGGTTGTGCGCTCGGCCGAACCTGACGTCGTGCACCGGCACCAGCTCGAGCAGCGGCCGCAGCAGCTCCTCGTCGACCGCCAGCTCCGCCGTCACCTCCTCGGCATATTTCTCGGCCACGGCCATCGCGAAACTTGCTGTGGTCGAGATGATTCCGGCGATGTCGCGCTCGATGAAGAAGCCCCGCACGTCGGCGGGCAGGTGGCTGGCGTCCAGTTCGATCACGCAGTCCTTGGCGGTTTCGAACAGCGTCAGGCGGATGTGCATGGTGGTGAGCGCGAAGTAGCGCATCGCGATGGAAAACAGTTCGCGAAGGGTGCCGCACGACATCACGGCAAACCCGAACAGCCCCAAGTGGGTCAGCGTGGACCGGCTGCCGACGTCCACGCCGATGCCCCGGTGATCCGGGACGCGGGCCAGCAACCGGCGCACCGCCGCGATCTCGTCGACCGCGCTCACCATGGCGTCCGGCTTGTCGAGGTCGGCCGGCTCGATCGCGGTGCCCGCCAACACGTCGGCCGTCGAAACCCCGCGCTCGTTGGCCACCTCGCACAACACCCGGGTCGCGTGCACCGGGTGGCTCAGCGTCGGAGGGTGTGCCATCGCGTGTCCTAAAATCCCAACTCCCTGTCCGATAATCTCATTACTAGCCGTCCGCGTCATCCATACAGTTGAGTCATGGCGACCCTCAGCGCGCAGCGCCCGGCCGCGGGACCGGCCACCCGGCTGAACTCCTGGACGATGACCCGCGAGGCCCTCACCATCGGATTCGACGTGAGCAACGGGTTCATGGGCCGGGTGCGTGGCAGTGACATCGCCCGATTCCGTTGCGCCGGAAGGCGATTCGTTTCGATAAGCCACCCCGACTACGTCGACCACGTGCTGCACGGCGCCCGCCTGAAATACGTCAAGTCGAACGAATACGAGCCGATCCGGGCCACCGCGGGCATCAACCTGCTGACCGACGAGGGCGATTCGTGGGCGGCCCACCGCGGCGTGTTGAACCCGACCTTCGCCCGGCGCCACCTCAACGGCATCGTCGAGTTGATGATCGACCCGATCACCGGCGTCACCGACGCGCTGGAACCCGGCGCGCGGTTCGACATCCACCAGACGATGGTCGAGGCGACGCTGCGGGTGGTCGCCAATTCCCTGTTCAGCCAGGACTTCGGGCCCCTGGTGCAGAGCATGAACGACCTCGCGACGCGCGGGCTGCGGCACGCCGAGCGGCTGCAGCGACTCGGGCTGTGGGGGCTGATGCCGCCCCCGGTCTACGACGCGCTGCACCGGTTGGCGTTCTCGGGGGTCCGTATGCCACCGCCGTTGCGCGACATGCAGGACATCACGCTGACCCTCGACCGCGCGGTCAACGACGTGATCGACCACCGATTGCGCCACCCGAGCGAGTCCCCCGACCTGCTCAACGTGCTGCTGCGCGCCGACGGCGGAAGTTGGCCGCGCCAGCGGGTGCGCGACGAGGCCCTGACGTTCATGCTGGCCGGGCACGAAACCACGGCGAACGCGATGTCGTGGTTCTGGTACCTGATGGCGCTGCACGCCGACGCCCGCGACCGGATGCTCGCCGAGATCGACGAGGTGCTGGGCGCGCGCCGCCCCTGCGCCGAGGACCTGGGGCGGCTGCCCTGGACCACCGCGTGCCTGCAGGAGTCGCAACGCTACTTCTCCGCGGTGTGGATCATCGCGCGCCGGGCCATCGAGGACGACGTCATCGCGGGACATCGCATCCGGCGCGGCACCACCGTCGTCATCCCCATCCACCACATCCATCGCGACCCGCGCTGGTGGCCCGACCCCGAAACGTTCGACCCCGACCGGTTTTACCGGCCGACGGACCGGCCGCGCTCCGCGTATCTGCCGTTCGGCGGCGGTCGGCGCATCTGCATCGGGCAGAGCTTCGCCCTGATGGAGATGGTGCTGATGGCGGCGATCATGAGTCAGCGCTTCACCTTTGACCTCGCGCCCGGCGCCGCGATAGAACTCGAGGCAACGCTGACCCTGCGGCCCAAGCGCGGGGTGCCCGTCATCGGAAGCAGGCGCGCATGAGCTCACCAGGTTGCATGACCCCGGACTACGAGACCCTGATCGTCGGCGCCGGATTCTCCGGCATCGGCGCCGCGATCAAGCTGGACAAGGCGGGCATGTCCAACTATCTCGTGATCGAGGCCGGCGACGGGGTCGGCGGCACCTGGTACTGGAACACCTATCCCGGCATCGCCGTGGACATTCCGTCGTTCTCCTATCAGTACTCGTTCGAGCAGAGCCCGCGCTGGTCGCGGACCTACGCGCCCGGCAACGAGCTCAAGGCGTACGCCGAACACTGCGTCGACAAGTACGGCATCCGGTCGCGAATCCGGTTCAACACCAAGGTCCTCGCCGCCGAGTTCGACGACGAAAACCACCTGTGGCGGGTGCAGACCGATCCGGGCGGGGAACTCACGGCCCGGTTCCTGATCAGCGCCTGCGGCGTGCTGACCGTGCCGAAGCTGCCCGACATCGACGGCGTGGACTCCTTCGCCGGGGTCACCATGCACACCGCGCGCTGGGACCACCAGCAGGACCTCACCGGCAAGCGCGTCGCGATCATCGGCACCGGCGCCTCGGCCGTACAGGTCATCCCCGAGATCGCGCCGGTCGTCTCGCAGCTCACCGTGTTTCAGCGGACCCCGATCTGGTGCTTCCCCAAGTTCGACGTGCCACTGCCCGCCGCCGCGCGCTGGGCGATGCGGATGCCCGGGGGCAAGGTCGTCCAGCGGCTGCTGAGCCAGGTTTTCGTCGAGCTGACGTTCTCGCTCGCGGCGCAGTACTTCACGGTGTTCCCGCTCGCGCGCAGGATGGGGTCGGCCGGCAAGCGCTATCTGCGCCAGCAGGTCAAAGATCCCGTGCTGCGCGACAAACTCACCCCGCGCTACGCCGTCGGCTGCAAGCGACCCGGCTTCCACAACGACTACCTGGCCACGTTCAACCGCGACAACGTGCGGCTGGTCACCGAGCCGATCGACAAGATCACGCCCGCCGCGGTCGCCACCACCGACGGCGAGGCCCACGAGGTGGACGTGCTGATACTGGCGACCGGCTTCAAGGTGATGGACACCGACAACGTGCCCACCTTCTCGGTCACCGGGAGCGGCGGGGTGTCCCTGAGCCGGTTCTGGGACGAAAACCGCCTGCAGGCCTACGAGGGCGTGAGCGTCCCCCGATTCCCCAACCTGTTCACCGTTTTCGGCCCCTACGGCTACGTCGGCTCGTCGTATTTCGCCCTAATCGAGACGCAGACGCACCACATCGTGCGCTGCCTCAAACGTGCCCGGCGCGACGGCGCGACCCGCGTCGAGGTGACCGAGGAGGCCAACGCCCGGTACTTCGCCGAGATGATGCGCAAGCGGCACCGGCAGATCTTCTGGCAGGACAGCTGCAAGCTGGCCAACAGCTACTACTTCGACAAGAACGGCGACGTCCCGCTGCGTCCGGCGACCACGCTGGAAACCCAATGGCGTAGCCGGCATTTCGACCTCGACGACTATCGCTTCACCGCGTGATGTGTCAGGCGCGCCCCTGCAGGATCCCCTCGATGTTGCGCTCCGCGAGCGCGGTGATGGACATGAACGGGTTGCAGCCCAGGTAGCCGGGCAGCAGCGACGCGTCGTTGACGTACAGCTTGTCGTAGCCCTTCACCCGGCCGTAGCCGTCGGTGGCCCTGCCCCGGACCACGCCGCCCATCGGGTGAACGGTGTTGGGCGCGAACGCCGTTCCCTCGAAGAGGTCGTCGCGGTAGTCCACGCCATTGGCCTGCGTCACCTTGTCGAAGACGAACCGGGCCTTCTCACGCAGGTGATCCGTGTGGCCCTCCGGCCAGTCAATCGCGATCGAGTCTTTCGTCCGGTCGTAGGTGATCTCCGCGCGATCGCCGGTGCGCACCATGACGTAGTAGCCCAGCGCGAGCGTCTCCACGGGAAGCGGAAGCGAGAACATGCTGGCGTACACCGGGTTGTCGGGATCGTCGCGGCCGTCGAGGTTGATCATCCCCAGCAGGGACTGCTGGGTGCCGGCCGGGTCGCCGGGTTGCAGCATGTGGGAGACCATGATGTCCCCGTTGTTCCCGTATCCGCGGCCGATCTCGTCGTTCAGGTGGGGCAGCGTCCCGCGCTCGCGGGCGCGCAGCAACAGCTCCGTGGTGCCGAGCACGCCGGCGCCCAGATGCAGCTGGTCACAGCCGATTTCCGCGCGAGCGAGCTCCTTGCCGAACCGGTCGATCTCGCGGGTGGACACCACGTATTCGCCCGAGCGCTCGCGCCGGATGCCGGTCACCTCGGTGAGCGGCTTCAGGGTGGCGTTGCCCGTCGCCAGTGCGGCCGCGATGTAGGTCGCATCGACGCTGCCGACCCGCCCGTAGTTGTTGCCGTACTGCTGCTCGAAATTCAATGCCGAGCGCGGAACCCGTTCGGCCTCTTCGGATTTCATGTAGTCGAACGAATACGCGCTGCCGTTGTAGTCCACCTTGTAGCCGGCCGCTTCGGCGTACTGCCGTCCGACCCTGGCGTACTGGAACCACGGCGTCTGCTCGAACCAGTCCATGTCGCGGTAGCTGATCCGCAGCATGGACTTGGCGCGTTCGATGTAGGTGCCCAGGAACGCGCCGGGGTCGATGTCCGGGAAGGCGGTGCGAACCTGGTCCGGCGTCGGGATCGCGGCGATCGCGGCGTTGACCATCGAGCCACCGCCGACGGCCGTCCCGCGGAACACCGTGTGCGCGCCGTGGACCGCCTTGTCGCAGATTCCGGCCTGGACCGGCTGCGTGGACGGCGTGTGCTGGGCCACCTGGGCGATCGACACGCCCCGATACGACGGGACGAGGCTGGGCGGGACCGACGTGAACCACCCCGCGCGGTTGTCCGCGGGCACCATCCGCGAAAAGCGCTTGCCGTCCGCGTCTTGGGTGTTCCACCACCTACCCTTCTCCAGGATCAGCGTCTGGATGCCGGCCTGGGCGAGGCGCAGGGCCGACACCCCGCCGCCGTACCCGCTGCCGACCACAATGGCCTGGTAGTGGGGCCGCAGGGCGGCGGTTGCGGAGGCGTTCCGGATGCCGAACTCCACCGCCCCCGCGCCGAGGGCGCCGGCCGTGACGCCCGCGGCGGCACCCAGGAAGCGTCTCCGCGAGAAAGCCATTTACTAGGCCACCTCTCCGATCGTGCGGGTTTATAACGAACTGTGATTTAACTAACCTGGCTATAAGCATACCTTCGGTACGTTAAATACGCTACTGTACGTATCCATGACAGGTTTTCCGCTGCGAATTGGACTTCCTGCATGTTCTGGTACGGATGTGCCATTCCGGGCGGCGGGCTGGACGAAGCCCAAGCGATACCTCTGGCTGCTCGCGGCGGCCGTCCCGGCGCTCCTGTTCCCGTCCTGGCTGGCGGTGCGCATCACCGGGCTCGGCGTGTTCTGGTGGACCGTTCCCATCCTGGCGTTCGTGATCATTCCCATCGTCGACCATCTGGTCGGGCCCGACTCGCAGACCCCCGGCGAGAGCGTGCTGGCCTGGCTGGCGACCGACCGGTTTTACCGCTGGGCCACCTACCTCTACCTGCCCAACCAATACCTGTCACTGGTCTTCGCCTGTTGGCTGTGGAGCGGCGGCGGTTGGCTCGCAATGGGTTTCGTCGACAAGCTGGGGCTGATGACGACCGTCGGCCTCATCGGCGGACTGGCCATCAACGCCGCCCACGAATTGGGGCACACGCGCGAGCGATCCGAACGACGATTGAGCAAGGTCGCGCTCGCACAGACCTGCTACGGGCATTTCTACGTCGAACACAACCGCGGACACCACGTCCGGGTGGCGACCGCCGAGGACCCCGCCAGCGCCCGATTCGGCGAGGGCCTCTACACGTTCCTGCCCCGGTCGGTGACCGGGGGCCTGCGCTCCGCCTGGCGCCTCGAGGCGGCCCGGCTGGCCGGGATGGGCAAACCTCGCTGGACGCTGGACAACGACATACTGAATGCGTGGCTGATCAGCGGCGCGCTCTTCACGGTGCTTTCGGTATGGTTCGGTCCCGTCGTGCTGCCGTGGCTGATCGTCCAGGCGATCGTCGGCTTCAGCCTGCTCGAGACGGTCAACTACATGGAGCATTACGGGCTGCGACGCCAGCTGCTGCCCAACGGCCGCTACGAACGAGTCCGCCCGGCGCACAGCTGGAACAGCAGCACGGTGATCACCAACGTGCTGCTCTTCCACCTGCAGCGTCATTCCGACCATCATGCGAACCCGCTGCGTCCCTACCAGGTGCTTCGCCACGTCGATGACGCACCGCAGCTGCCCAGCGGCTACAGCGCCATGCTGCTGCTGGCGCTGATCCCGCCGCTGTGGCGGCGGGTGATGGATCCCCGGGTGCTCGACTTCTACGGCGGCGACATCAGTTTGGCCGCGCTAAAACCCGGCGACAGCGCGGGGCCGACGACGCTACGCTTTCCCGCGTGGCAAAAGAGTTTTCGCGCATCGATGAGTCGCTGACCGATTTCATTTCGGATCAGGCCGTATTCTTCGTCGCCACGGCGCCCTCCGAGAGCGGCCGAATCAACCTCTCCCCCAAGGGCTATCGCGACACCTTCGCGGTGCTGGACGAGCACACCGTCGCGTACGTCGATCTGTTCGGCAGCGGCGTCGAAACGATCGCCCACCTGCGCGACAACGGGCGCATCACGATCATGTTCTGCTCGTTCACCCGCAACTCGCGGATCCTGCGGCTGTTCGGCACCGGACGCGTCGTGCGCCCGGATGACGCCGAATTCGCGGACCTGCTAACGCGTTTCGGCGATCCGCACGCCGGCATCCGCGCCGTCATCGTCGTCGACGTCGAACGCATCGCCGACGCCTGCGGGTTCGCGGTGCCCTACTACGAGCTCGTCGACGAGCGGCCGGTGCTCGACGCGCACCACACGCGGGCCTCCGACGAGAAGTTCGCCAACCTGGTCAACCGCAACCGGCGCAGCATCGACGGGCTGCCCGGGCTGGACGCCGACCACCCGCTGCCCCGACCGTAACGCTTTACCTGCTCCGACCGATGTTGAGCAGGCGGGGGTGACGGAAAGGGACCGACGATGTCGTTTGTGTTCGTCACACCGGAGCTCGTCAGTGCGGCCACAACGGAAATGGCCGGCATCGGGTCGACGATCAGCGCCGCCAACGCCGCCGCGGCCGTCCCGACCACTCAGGTGCTGGCCGCCGGCGCGGACGCGGTGTCGGCGGCCGTCGCGTCGGTGTTCTCCGGCCATGCCCAGGCCTATCAGGCGCTGAGCGCGCAGGCGGCGGCGTTTCATCAGGGGTTCGTGCAGAACCTGGCCGCGAACTCCGCGGCGTACGCCGGCGCCGAGGCGCAGAGCCTGTTGGGGCTCGGCAACAGCAACCTGGGCGGCGGCAACAACGGCAACAGCAACGTGGGCGGCGGCAACGTCGGCGAAGGCAACCTCGGCGCCGGCAACCTCGGGGACGGCAACGTCGGCAACGGCAACTGGGGCAGCTCCAACGTGGGCATGGGGAACC
>NZ_LZKK01000010.1 GCF_001672815.1 Mycobacterium sp. E796
GCCCTCTCGACTGTCGACTGGCGCGGCGTTCATGGCGTTTACGCCGGTTCGCGGAGCGAGAGACCGGCGGCGCGGTAAATCGTATCGATGACGGACATGTTCTCGATCGCGCCTTCCGGCGTCGTCTTCACCGGTTCGCCGCGCAGCACCGCCGCGGCGAAGGCCTCGAGCTGGTACGCGAAGGTGGCGCGCCGCGGGAAGCGCTCGACGCGCTTGCTGTCGGCTGATTGGATGGAGAGCCGAGGGAGAACTTGAGGTGCCGCCGGACTGAGCCAATGCAGCCGGCCGCGATCGCCAACGATCCTGGCGCTCGCTCGAAAAAGATCCGACGACCACAGCGCGCAGCGGATCCGGCCCGTGAGCCAACTCGTGAAGCGCAACTCGGCCGTCATCGCCCGGTCCAGTTGAGTCCCGCGCAGTTTTGCCTGTGCCGCAACGACTTCCGGGGTCGAACCGCCGAAAGTGCGGAGCATGTCAACCGCGTAGACTCCGGCGTCCATCAGCGCGCCACCGGCGAGGGAGTAGTCGTAGACGTTGGCGTTGGAGCGCTTCGGCAGCAATACGCATAAGGAGACGTCGATCCGCTCGAGCTTGCCCAGCTCGCCTGACGTGAGAATCTGCTCGACGCGCGAAGTCAACGGATGGTAGCGGTATTGGATTGCCTCCATGACGACGCGATCTGACTTCGCGGCCAGCTCGGCGATGTCGCGGGCCTCGGCGGCATTGGCGGTGAACGG
>NZ_LZKK01000011.1 GCF_001672815.1 Mycobacterium sp. E796
GCCAACATGGCGTCGTTGCTAAAGCCCTTGGGAGGGGTTGTGAACTTGATTGGCAGCGCCGTCGGGGCTGTCCGATACGAGTTAGGCAACATTGTTAGCGCAGCTTTCGACCAATTACTCAAGATATTGGGCGCAGCCTTTTACCAGTTTTGGATATTTATTCAAGGCTACCCGGCGTTATGGAGCATTTTCGTTACGGTCGGCACTTTTGTAATCATAGGCGCTTGGGTAGCACTAGTTTTACTTTTTATTGCAACAGGTACTCCCATTCCGATGTTCTTCCCGATCTAACAGACGCGCTCTGCGTTGCGGCCTGCCTCTTGGCCCTGGCCGGACATCGCCATCACCACCAGCGTCCACGTCCGGGACAACCGCGACGGCACCTTCAAAGCCGAGACACGCCTCGTCGTCGGCTAGACGCTGCCCGACCACGAACGTGAAAGGTTCGGCGAAGGAACGATGGAGAATCCAACCCTCGCGACCAACTCGTTGGGCGTCGATCCGACTGCGCGAACCTCACCGACCGCGCTGAGGGGGGCGTCATCTCAATACCCACGCCCGGCATTAAGCAAAACAAGCCACCATGGCCCGTATAAAGCAACACTTAAAAGAAACAGTAGCAAAAAGGGTACAATCGCTAGCAACATTAATAAAGATGTAATCATCGTTATCAATGTCTCTATTCCGGCTTGAATATTTGTTATCACATTCGCTATTAAATCGCTCATCGTGGACTGGGCGGTTGTGGCAGCAGCGGCAATCGGGGCCCCAATTGCTGTCAAGGGCTTGATCAGCGACGTGACGTTGGCCGCCTCAGCGCTGGCGTAGGAGGCGGCACTCGCAGTCAGGTGCTGCACGAACTGGTCCTGAAACGCCGCCGCCTTCCCGGCCAGCGCGTGATAGTCCTGGGCGTAACCGGCG
>NZ_LZKK01000012.1 GCF_001672815.1 Mycobacterium sp. E796
AAACGAGCTCTGCGAATGTCTCGTGGGCGCGGAGATGTCTAAAAGAGACAGGGGCCCGCCGGCGTGGCCCCTCGAACTCGGCCTGATCCTCGGCTTCGGCCTCGCCTTGCTGCCCCGCCGCGAGCGGGCCGAGCGCCGCGCGGCGCAGGCCCGCGCCCGGGCCATCGAGGAGGCCCGCCGCGAGGCCAAGCGCCAGGCCAGCGGGCGCATCGTCAACCAACCCAGACCCGCCACCCGCGGCGTGGTGCGGGGGCTGAAGATGCTGCTGATCAGCGTCGTGCTGGCCGTCGTCGGTGTCGGGCTGGGGCTGGTGCTGTACTTCACGCCCGCGATGTCGGCGCGCGAGATCGTCGTCACCGGAACCGGCACGGTGACGCGCGAAGAGGTGCTGGACGCGGCGCGGGTGCGGCCCGGCACGCCGCTGCTGCAGATCAACACCAACCAGGTCGCCGAGCGGGTGGCCGCGATCCGGCGGGTGGCCAGCGCGCGCGTGCAGCGGCAGTACCCGTCGGCCCTGCGCATCACGATCGTCGAGCGGGTGCCGTTGGTGGTGAAGGATTTTCCGGACGGTCCGCACCTGTTCGACCGCGACGGCGTCGACTTCGCGACCGCCCCGCCGCCCCCGGCGCTGCCGTACATCGACGTCGCCGACCCCGGCCCGAGCGACCCCGCGACCAAGGCCGCCCTGCAGGTGCTGATCGCGCTGCGCCCGGAGGTCTCGGGCCAGGTGGGCCGGATCGCGGCGCCGTCGGTCGCCTCGATCACGCTGACGCTCAACGACGGGCGGGTGGTGATCTGGGGGACCACCGACCGCACCGAGGAGAAGGCCGAGAAACTGGCCGCGCTGCTGACCCAGCCCGGGCGTACCTACGACGTGTCCAGCCCCGATCTCCCGACCGTGAAGTAGCCACGCGGGCCCGAATGTGCGGTTAGACGCACGTTCGACGCCCAACGTGCGGCCAGCCGCACGCTCGACGTCACAAAAATTTGCGTGTCGCGCGTCGGCGCGCCTGCGGGATTAGCGCCCGCCTGACCCATACCGTTCTGTTTGCGCGGAACTACTTGACATAACTCTAACTCTATGGTTGAGGTTGAGAGTTTGCCAAGCCGACACACCGAGTCCCACCAGGGAGGAAGAAGTAATGATGACCCCCCCGCACAACTACCTGGCCGTCATCAAGGTTGTGGGTATCGGTGGCGGCGGCGTCAACGCCGTCAACCGGATGATCGAGCAGGGCCTCAAGGGCGTGGAGTTCATCGCCATCAACACCGACGCCCAGGCGTTGTTGATGAGCGACGCCGACGTCAAGCTCGATGTCGGGCGCGACTCCACCCGCGGGCTGGGCGCCGGAGCCGACCCGGAGGTCGGGCGCCGGGCCGCCGAGGACGCCAAGGACGAGATCGAAGAGCTGCTGCGCGGGGCCGACATGGTGTTCGTCACCGCCGGCGAGGGCGGCGGGACCGGCACCGGCGGGGCGCCCGTCGTGGCCAGCATCGCCCGCAAGCTCGGAGCGCTGACCGTCGGCGTGGTCACCCGGCCGTTCTCGTTCGAGGGCAAGCGGCGCGGCAATCAGGCCGAAAGCGGCATCGCCGCGCTGCGGGAAAGCTGCGACACGCTGATCGTGATCCCCAACGACCGGCTGCTGCAGATGGGCGACGCCGCGGTATCGCTGATGGATGCGTTCCGCAGCGCCGACGAGGTGCTGCTCAACGGCGTGCAGGGCATCACCGACCTGATCACCACGCCCGGCCTGATCAACGTCGACTTCGCCGACGTCAAGGGCATCATGTCCGGCGCGGGCACCGCGTTGATGGGCATCGGCTCCGCGCGCGGCGAGGGCCGATCGCTCAAGGCCGCCGAGATCGCGATCAACTCGCCGTTGCTGGAGGCGTCGATGGAGGGCGCCCAGGGCGTGCTGATGTCGATCGCCGGCGGCAGCGACCTGGGCCTGTTCGAGATCAACGAGGCGGCCTCGCTGGTGCAGGACGCCGCGCATCAGGACGCCAACATCATCTTCGGCACCGTCATCGACGACTCGCTGGGCGACGAGGTGCGCGTCACCGTCATCGCCGCGGGCTTCGAGGCCAGTGGGCCGGGCCGCAAGCCGGTGATCGGCGCCGGGGAGAAGCCCGGCGCGCACCGGATCGAGTCGGCGAAGGCCGGCAAGCTCACGTCGACGCTGTTCGAACCCGTCGACGCGGTGAGCGTGCCCGTGCACACCAACGGCGCGACGTTGAGTATTGGCGGCGACGACGACGACGTCGACGTGCCGCCGTTCATGCGCCGCTGACGCCGTGCGCGTGACACGGGAACGGCCCGGCCGTCCGGATACTGGTCACGTGAGCGTTCGCATCCGGCGGGTGACCACCACCCGCGCGGGCGGTGTCTCGGCGCCGCCTTTCGACACCTTCAACCTGGGTGACCACGTCGGTGACGACCCGGCCGCGGTGGCCGCCAACCGATCCCGGCTGGCCGCGGCCCTCGGGCTGGGCACCGACCGGGTCGTGTGGATGAACCAAATCCATGGCGATCGGGTCGAGGTGGTCGACGGGCCGCGGAGCTCCGCGGTCGACGGCACCGACGCGCTGGTGACGAGCACTCCGCGATTGGCGCTGGCGGTGGTGACCGCCGACTGCGTGCCGGTGCTGATGGCCGACGCGCGCGCCGGCGTGGTCGCCGCCGTGCACGCCGGTCGCGTCGGCGCGCAGCGTGGGGTGGTGGCGCGTGCGGTGGAGGCGATGTTCGGGCTCGGCGCGCAGGCCGGCGACATCTCGGCGCTGCTCGGGCCGGCGGTCAGCGGCCGCAACTACGAGGTGCCCGCCGCGATGGCCGACGAGGTCGAGGCGGCGCTGCCGGGCAGCCGGACCACCACCTCTGCGGGCACTCCCGGACTGGATCTCCGGGCCGGAATCGCTTGCCAGCTAAGGGATTTGGGTGTCACGGCGATCGACGTCGACCCCCGCTGCACGGTGGCCGACCCAACCCTGTTCAGTCATCGTCGGGACGCGCCGACCGGTCGGCTGGCGTCGCTGGTCTGGATGGAGTGACCACCATGGCGGTGGACATGCCGGCCGGGCAAGACCGCGAAACGGAATTGACGCACGCATTGGCCGCGGTGCGTTCGCGACTTGCGGCGGCCGCGGAAGCGGCGGGCCGCAATGTCAGCGAAATTGAACTTCTCCCCATTACCAAATTCTTTCCAGCAACCGATGTAGCGATTTTGTCTCGATTGGGTTGTCGGTGCGTCGGCGAATCTCGCGATCAGGAAGCCGCGGCGAAGGTCGCCGAAGTCGCGCGGTTGGCCGGTAGTGCGGCGCTCGCGGACTTGCCGAATATGCACTGGCACATGGTCGGCCGCATTCAGCGCAATAAGGCGCGGTCGCTGGCCAACTGGGCGCACACCGCCCATTCGGTCGACAGCACCCGGCTGGTGACCGCGCTCGATCGGGCGGTGTCGACGGCGCTGTCGGAGGGACGCCGGTCCGAGCCGCTGCGCGTCTATGTCGAAGTCAGCCTCGACGGCGACGTGTCCCGCGGCGGCGTCGACATCACCGCGCCCGGCGCCCTCGATCAGGTCTGCGCGCAGGTCGCGGAGTCCAAAAGCCTGAAGCTGCTGGGCCTGATGGGCATCCCGCCGCTCGACTGGGACCCTGAGCGGGCCTTCGAGCTGCTGCGATCGGAGCACCGCCGGGTGCTCGAATCGCATCCGGACGCGGTGGGCCTGTCCGCCGGGATGTCCAGCGACTTCGAAATCGCCGTCAAACATGGTTCGACATGTGTGCGTGTCGGTACCGCGCTATTGGGTCCGCGGCGGCTACCGTCACCGTAATTAGTCACTGTAGTCACACCTTCATCACAGACACCAATAATCCCAGGGGCTAGAAGGGTTAAGCGATGAGCACACTGCACAAAGTCAAGGCCTACTTCGGTATGGCTCCGATGGAGGACTACGACGACGAGTACTACGACGACCGGGCGCCCTCCCGCGGATTCCCCCGCCCGCGCTTCGATGACGGCTACGGGCGCTATGACGGGCGTGACTACGACGACCCGCGCGGCGAGCCCGCCGAGTACCCGCCGAGCTACCGCAGCGGCTACCCGGAGGAGCGGGGCTACACACCCCGCGAATTCGACCGTCCGGAGATGGGCCGCCCGCGCCTCGGGTCGTGGCTGCGGAATTCCACGCGCGGCGCGCTGGCGATGGACCCGCGCCGGATGGCGATGCTGTTCGAAGAGGGCAGCCCGATGTCCAAGATCACCACGCTGCGGCCCAAGGACTACAGCGAGGCGCGCACCATCGGCGAGCGGTTCCGCGACGGCACCCCGGTGATCATGGACCTGGTGTCGATGGACAACGCCGACGCGAAGCGGCTCGTCGACTTCGCGGCCGGCCTGGCCTTCGCCCTGCGCGGCTCGTTCGACAAGGTCGCGACCAAGGTGTTCCTGCTGTCGCCCGCCGACGTCGACGTGTCCCCCGAGGAGCGTCGCCGGATCGCCGAAACCGGCTTTTACGCTTACCAATAGGCGCGCCACGGCCGCCGCCTAGCAGGTCGGCGGCCGTGAGGTGTGTGCCCGCACCGTTGACTCGGTACGCTGGCGGCTGATATTCGGGTCATCTCATCGGTTAGGTCGGGGCGTCGGAGTTGGTGCTGTTCTTTCAGATCCTTGGGTTCGCGCTGTTCATCTTCTGGCTGCTGCTGATCGCCCGGGTCGTCGTCGAGTTCATCCGTTCGTTCAGCCGTGACTGGCATCCGACCGGCATCACCGTGGTGGTTCTGGAGATCATCATGTCGATCACCGACCCGCCGGTGAAACTGCTGCGGCGGCTGATCCCGCAGCTCACCATAGGTGCGGTCCGCTTCGACCTGTCGATCATGGTGCTGCTGCTGGTCGCGTTCATCGGCATGCAACTGGCGTTCGGCGCCGCGGCGGGAGCCGCGCCGTGAGCGCGCCGACGGAGCCCGGAGACGGTTCGGCCACGTTTTAGCGTCGGTTCGGCGGCCGCGATTTAAAAACTTTAAGGGTTTGGATTTTATTGGTCTTAGTGTTTGAAATTGGTTCTTAATTATTGGGCTAATCGGCTACCGCCGGGTCTGGTGTGACAGGATGGACGGCAGTTGCACGACGGCAACCACTCCGTTCTACACTTTCCAGATCGTTTGACAGGAACTCGAGGGGACGAACAATGCCGCTTACACCAGCCGACGTCCACAATGTGGCGTTCAGTAAGCCGCCGATCGGCAAGCGCGGTTACAACGAAGACGAGGTCGACGCCTTCCTCGACCTGGTGGAAAACGAGCTGACGCGGCTCATCGAGGAGAACTCGGATCTGCGTCAACGCATCGAGGAGCTGGACCGCGAGCTCGCCGCCGGTGGTGGCGGCGGCGCCGCCCAGCCCACCCAGGCGATCCCCACCTACGAGCCCGAACCGGAGCCGGTCAAGCCGGCGCCCGTCGTGGCGCCCCCGCCGCCCGCGGCCCCCTCGGGAAGCAACGAGGAGCAGGCCCTCAAGGCTGCCCGGGTGCTTAGCCTGGCCCAGGACACCGCCGACCGGCTCACCAGCACCGCCAAGGCGGAGTCCGACAAGATGCTTGCCGACGCTCGCGCCAACGCCGACCAGATCCTCAGCGAGGCCAAGCACACGGCCGAGACCACGGTCGCGGATGCCCGGCAACGCGCCGACGCGATGCTGGCCGACGCCCAGAGCCGCTCGGAGACCCAGTTGCGGCAGGCCCAGGAGAAGGCCGACGCCCTGCAGGCCGACGCGGAACGCAAGCACTCCGAAATCATGGGAACCATCAACCAGCAGCGCACCGTGCTGGAGGGCCGCCTCGAGCAGCTGCGCACGTTCGAGCGTGAGTACCGCACCCGCCTCAAGACCTACCTCGAATCTCAGCTCGAGGAACTCGGCCAGCGTGGCTCGGCGGCACCCGTCGACTCCAGCGCCGATGCCGGCGGGTTCGACCAGTTCAATCGGGGTAATAACTAGCCTGGCAGCCGCGCCAAGCCACGACGCGGCGTCAACCTGCACTAGACCTGGCAGTCCCGCTCGTCGCCTGGAGGATGGCCGATGCTGATCATTGCGCTGGTACTCGCCCTGATCGGGCTCGTCGCGTTGGTGTTCGCCGTCGTCACCAGCAACGAGTTGGTCGCCTGGGTGTGCATCGGCGCCAGCGTCCTGGGCGTGGTGCTGCTGATCATCGACGCCCTGCGGGAGCGTCAGCGGCGCGACGCCGGCGGCGAAGTCGCCGAAGACACAGTAGAAGCCGAGGACGCGCCGGTCGACTACCCAGAGGAAGTCCCGGACGAGGGCGAACGACCCGCCGCCGAGCAGGGGCTCGAAGCCAGCGACGAGTCCGCGGTGCCCGCCGAGGGCCGCGGCGACGACCGCACCACGTAGCTGTCAGCGGGTCGGGGTATTCAGCAGCTCGCGGACCTCGTCGTCACTGACCTGGTGGAAGTCGGCGTAGACCTGTCCGACCGCTTCGAACCCGGGCGGCATGGTCGCACACACCACGTCGTCGGCTTCCTGCCCGATCTCGCGGCACGTCGACGGGGGGCCGACCGGGACCGCGACGACGATCGACCGCGGGCCCGCGGCCCGCAGGGCGCGGACGGCGACCAGCATGCTGGCGCCGGTGGCGATGCCGTCGTCGACCAGGATCACGGTCTTGCCTCGCGGGTCGGCGATGGGGCGGCCGCCCCGGTACGCCTGCTCGCGCCGGTGCAGTTCGGCCGTCTCGCTGGCGACCACCTCGCGGACCTGCTCGTCCGTGATGTGCAGGCTGGAAACCACGTTGTCGTTCATCACCACCGCACCGCCGCTGGCCAGCGCGCCCATCGCGAGCTCCGGCCAGCGCGGCACTCCGAGCTTGCGGACCAGGAACACGTCGAGCGGGGCGTGCAGCGCCGCCGCGATTTCCCACGCCACCGGGACGCCGCCGCGGGCGAGCCCGAAAACCAGTAGATCGTCCTTGCCCCGGTAGGACGCCAACTGCTCGCCGAGCACGCGGCCGGCCTCGCGACGGTCGCGGAACGTGCGCGTCGCCGTTCGCCGGAGAAAGCCGCTCGGTGGGTTCATTGGTCGCATTCGCCAGGCTTGGCCTTTGTCTAGCCTACGTGCGGCGTCGAGGTTCGCGAAGAAGGTTATGTGGCCGGATTTTCGCCGTGGGTCTCATCACGCAGTAGCCTTGTGCGCGAGGGGAATTCGCGGCGACACGAGAGGAATGGCGAAATGGGTCGGCGCACTTACACGTCCTACAGCATCGCCTGTGCGGTGGTGTGGGCCGTCATCTTGGTCGGGGTTTCAGCGGTGGCGGGCGCGGACACCCGGCGCACGTTCCTGCTGGTTGGCTCCGGATGGGGGATCGGCTGGCTGTCGGCGACTATCGCCCGGGCCGTCTACCCGCCGCCGAAGCGGCATGCCAGGCCGTAGTCCGTGCTGCGCTCGACTCGCTCTAGTGTCGGCCGTCACTGTAGTGCAAGCACTCGCGCGGAACGTTCGATGCCGTGCCAGTCCCGCCTGGCGAGCATTCGGTCCAGGGTTTGAGCCGCGGGTGAGGACGCATGACCGGGCCCCGCGCTCAGGCCGCCTAAGGTGAAATGTGTTGTTTGCACTAGCGATTGAGCAAAGACTCGGCGTTGAGGATGCCGGCGGCCAGGATCTCGTCGGACAGCGCTCGGTCCGAGACCGCACGGGCCAGTTGCAGCGTGCCGACCAAGACGGTGATCAAACCTAGCGCTTGGGCGCGTGCGCTCGATGGATCGCGCGGACAGATTTTCGCGGCGATCTGATCGATGATGGATTGCATTCCCTGCGTGTATGTTTCGCGAACCGTGTCGTTGCAACGCACGATCTCGTCAAGTAGCGCGGCGTTCGGGCAGCCCGATTCGGGGTCGTCGCGGTGTTGCGGTGACAGGTAGTCGCGGATGTAGTCGTCGATCGCCGACCGTTCCGGCGGCAACGCGCTCAGCGTGTCCAGCTGCACGCGTAGCTGGTCGGCCACCACGTGGGCCACCAGGTCGTCCTTGGATTCGAAGTGCGCGTAGAACGCGCCGTTGGTCAGTCCGGCATCGCACATCAGCGTGGCGATACCGGAGCCGTCGATGCCACCCCGTTTGAACCGCTCGCCGGCCGTGCCGATGATCCGCTTCCGCGTCGCGGCTTTGTGCTCCGGCTCGTAACGCGCCATGGGCGGCCTCCCAGTTGTCTTCGGCATCCCGTGCTTGACTCATGCTACCACATTGGATTACGGTCATAATAGTATGATCGTAAGGCAATCCGCGTTTTCCCCGGAAGGGCTTCCTGATGACCACTGCGCACGACCCGCTGGCAGACGTTCCCACCGAAAGGCGCACCATGGGCACGACCTGGAAAGACGCACCGACCCGGACCGTCAACGTCAACGGCGTGAGCTTCGCCTACCGCGAACTCGGAACCGGCACAGGCGTTCCGGTGGTGTTCCTGCATCACTTCACCGCCGTCCTGGACGACTGGGACCCACGCGTGGTCGACGGCATTGCCGCCCACCGCCGCGTCATCGCCTTCGACAACCGCGGCGTCGGCGCCACCGGCGGCTCCGTGCCGACCACCGTCGAACAGATGGGCACCGACGCCATCGCGTTCATCCGCGCCCTGGGTCTCGAACAGGTCGACCTGTTCGGGTTCTCCCTCGGCGGCGGGGTCGCGCAGATGGTCGCCCTGCAGGCACCGCAGCTGGTGCGCCGCATCATCCTGGCCGGCACCGGTCCGCGCGGCGGCGGTGGCATCGACAAGATGGCCACCATCGTCGGAGCCGCCTACCTCAAAGCGGCCCTGACCCGCAGCGACCCGCGTGACTTCCTGTTCTTCCCCCGCACCCCCGTCGGCAAACGCGCCGCAGCCGACTATCTGCAGCGGCTACGGGAGCGCACCACAGGCCTCGACAAGAAAATCTCTCTGCAAGCCCGCGTCGCCCAGATCAAAGCCATCCGCCACGCCGGTCAGAGCCAGCCCGACGACCTCTCGGTGATCACCCAGCCCGTCCTGGTCGTCAACGGAGACAACGACCTGATGGTCGCCAGCGAACACTCGGCCGACATGGCACGCCGGTTACCCAACGCCCAGCTGGTCATCTACCCCGACTCCGGGCACGGAGGCGTGTTCCAGCACCACCGCGAATTCGTCTCCGCCGCACTGCAATTTCTCGCCGACTAACATCCACCCACAATTCTGAGGAGACCACTCATGGCCGCCAATCGTCAGCACCCGAACACCGTGACGTCCTACAAGGACGCACCGACGCGCACCGTCACCGCCAAGGGCGTCACCTACGCCTACCGCGAACTCGGACCCACCGGCGGCATCCCCGTCGTCTTCCTCGTGCACCTCGCGGCGACGCTGGACAACTGGGATCCCGCCGTCGTCGACCCCATCGCCGCCCATCACCACGTCATCGCGTTCGATAATCGCGGCGTCGGGGCCTCCACCGGAAGCGTGCCCGACACCGTAGAAGCGATGGCCGACGACGCCTACATCTTCATCACCGCGCTGGGATACGACACCGTCGACCTCTTCGGTTTCTCCCTGGGCGGCATGGTCGCCCAAGCCCTCGTGCTCAGGCACCCCGACCTGGTCCGCAAGCTCATCCTGACCGGAACCGGACCCGCCGGCGGCAACGGAATCGACAAGGTCGCCGGCACCACGTACTACGACTCGCTGCGCGCCACCCTCACCCTCAAGGACCCCAAGGAGTACCTGTTCTTCAACCGCGACGACACCGGCAAGCGCGCGGCCCGCGCGTTCGTTGAACGCCTCAAGCAACGCGCCACAGATCGCGACGCCAAGATCGCCGTCAAAGCCTTCCAAACCCAACTCAAGGCCATCAAACGGTGGGGACGCTCCACCCCCGCCGACCTGTCGCGCATCACCAAGCCCACACTCATCATCAACGGCGACAACGACCGCATGGTCCCCAGCGTGCTCTCCGAAGACATGCACCGACGAATCGCCGGATCCGAACTGATCATCTACCCAGACTCCGGCCACGGCGCGATCTTCCAGTACCACCGCGAATTCAGCGACGCCGCAATAAAATTCCTTGCATAGGGGCCAAGTTCCACCGGATCCGCCGCCAGACCCGTCCGATGACGCGGCCTTGGCCGTGTTTGGTGCGGCAATTTCGCTCGCCCCAGTCGTCGGATGTGTGATCGCGGCTTCGCCGCTCAACACACTCCATCGGCTCGGAAATGAATGCGAGCATTCATTTCGCTCGCCTCAGTCGTGTGTCCGAGGGGGGACTTGGCCATCTGCGACACGGGTTGAGGTCTTTAAGTTGAGTAGTGTGCCCGCGCAGCCAGATAGGCGGCCCTGACCCTGTCCACCGAAGTAAAGGACATCCCTCCAGGGATCACCGTCCCCCTATCTCAGATGTCCATTACTTCAGGGGACCGTCGGGCCCGGTCAGCAACAGGCCCTGTTCCCAGGCGGTGCCGGAAACACCGTTATTTCCAGTCCCATTGGTGTCGGCGGGGCAGTTCGACGACGAAGAGTTCGGTGTTGTTTGTGCCTCGGAGTTCGGCGGTCTCGCCGATCGGGCTGTAGTAGGAGGTATGGATTGGATAGGCACGGTCGCTGTCGTTGACTCGCAGGCCCGTGCTGGTGGTCATGCCGATCTGGTTGCGCTCGGCGCTGAGCGTGAATACACCGCCTTGGTTGAGGCGGACCATCGTGATGCGGGTGTCGCCGTTGTCTCCGGGGTGGTCGTAGAAGCACCCGAGGCGTTTGATTTCGAGGCCTGGTGCCGTCGGGTAGTACTCGAACGCGGCGGTGTGCATCACGATTGGGGCGTGGTAGCCCTCGGCGGGGATGACGTATCTCTCGCGGCCTTGCGATTTCAGGCGGACGGTTTCGGCGTAAACAGCTTCGACGCCGTCAATCTCTGCTCCGTGCTCTCCGGTGGCTGGATCAATCGGGGTATATCGGCCATTCTCGAACACGCCGCGGGCGCGAAGGTCCGTTCGTGCTTGGCGGCGGAAGGCCTGCCAGTCGGGTCCGAGTTGATGTTGATCGCCGAAGCCGAATTGGGTGGACCAGCCGGTGTAGGCACCATGCTTGATCTCAGGGCCGTAGTAGGCGCCTTTGGGAAAGTACGCAACGTCACCGGCCTCCAGGTACTGGCCCGGTGCGAAGTTCTTGCGGCCGCTGTCGCACCAGCGGATCTGCTGAAAGGCGTGGTGATGGCGCGGTGCGCGGAAGGGGGCTTTGCCTTCTCGGTGGATGCCGCGACCGAGATGGAATCGCAGATCGTCGGGGGCGACTTCGCTAAGGGTGCGCCGTCCCTCCGACTCACCGTGATCACGCGTTCCGCTTCGCCGGCGCGGGCGCCGGGGTGCCTCCTCGAAGGTAACGATCTTCATGTCTTGTCTCCTGTGTGGTCAGTCGTTGGAGCGGAGTTTCGTGAGGATGTCCCGGGTGCGAGCGGTCTCGCCGAGCCGGGGAAAGATGTGGGTGAGGCTGTTGCGGTGGGCATCGGCGTTGGCGTCGGTCATGGCGTCGGTGGCGAGCACGACGTGCAGCCCGCGTTCGTGCGTGCAGCGCGCTGTGGATTCCACCTCGATGCTGGTGGCAACTCCCGCCAAAATGACCTGAGTGACATTGCGTTCGGCGAGTACGTCGGCCAGCTTGGTGTTCTGGAAGGCACCCCAACTGCGTTTGGTGATGCGGATATCGCTGTCTTGGGGGTCGAGGTCATCGAGAGGGTTTACCCGGTTTTGGTGAGTGTGCCGTGAACGAAAAGTGTGTCACCGAAGCGTATGTCGTCGTTCTCGATCGGTGAATATCCGTGGGTCGCGAGCAGGTCTGCGATGCTGCTTCCGCTGAGTGTCCAGCCACGTTTGATGAGGTAGGGAGCTGCTTCGTTGCGCTCACCCAGGTATGCCAGGTCTGACATCTGCGGATCGAAACCGTGTGTGCTCCAACGCTGGGACAGCTTGTGCAAGTGCTCCCTGGTTTTCTCGTCGCGCCCTGGCCCAGCGTTTGGGGTGCTCTCTGTCGCTAGCCGGCTTCCCGATGCGCTGAGTTCGGTGATGGTGTCAAGCAGGCGGTCTTGGGCCTCCGGCGGCAGATAGCCGAGTAGACCTTCGGCGCTCCATGCTGTTTTCTGAGCAGGGTCGAATCCTGCGGTACGCAGCGCGGCGGGCCAGTCGTCGCGGAGATCGACTGAGACTGTTCGCCGTTCGGCGGCAGGCGCGGCGCCGAGATCGTCCAGAGTGCGGGTTTTGAAGTCGATGACGTCTGGCTGGTCGACTTCATAAATCACGGTCCCCGTTGGCCAGGGCAGTCGGTATGCGCGAGAATCGAGGCCTGAAGCCAGGATCACGACTTGCTTGATGCCCGCTGTGGTGGCGTCGAGGAAGAACTCGTCGTAGAACTTGGTGCGCACGGCGGCTGCGTCGATCAATACCCGATCAAGGTTGTCGGCGAGGGCGGAAGATCCCGGCACTGCATCGTTCAAGTCTCCCGCGGTAATGTCTCCGCCCGCCAAGCGGGTGAGCAGGTCAATGCCCACCGCGCGGACAAGTGGCTCGGCGAATGGGTCGTTGATGATCGGTTGTTCGGCTCGCGTTGCTATCGCTCGTGCCGCCGCGACCATGGTGGCTGTCGCGCCGACGCTGGATGCCAGATCCCAGGCATCGCCGTCGTGTCTACTGGATGTCATGTTCGCTCCTTGAGTTCGTTTGTCTTCTAACGGCTTTCGTAAATTCCGTCGAGTCGGGCGCGGCCGATGACGTGACCCGAGATGGCAGCAAGAACTTCGTTAACACCGCACTTGGCCGGTAACCCGCTGGGGTGGGCTAGGGCGAAGAGTTGGAACACGTAGGTATGCGGACCGTGGGATCGGACTGGCAATGGCCCGGCCCAGCCACAACGGCCGAGCGCACCTTTTCCGTGCCGGATTCCCGGAATCGGGCTTGGGTCGGTTAGGGCGTTGTCGGCAAGCCCGCTGAGCGAAGGGTTGATGCCCAGGGTGAGTGCGTGGGTGGCCGGGCGGCGCCCAGGAGCGTCGGCGTCTTGCACCAGCAGGACGAGCTCGACAGTGCCCGCCGGCGGCGGCGTCCAGCTAAGGGCGGGCGAGATGTTGGCACCGAACATCTTGCCGCGGTGTCTTTCTGGTATCGCCGCCCCGTGGTCAAAAGCGGGGCTGGTCAAGGTGAAGTTCTCTGGTGCGTGCAGATCGGGTCGCGCCCAGGCCAGGGTGTGCTCGCCTGCGCGACGATGACGCAGTGCGATGCCGAGCGGATTAGCGAGCACAGAACATCCCCCAACTCCTTTAGGTATAAGAAGCGTCCTTTTAGGTATACTAATGACCCGTGGGCAAGAGAGCAATCGAGGGACGAGCCGCCGAAGCCGTGGATGCTGACCTGGGCGTTCAATTACGCTTCGCGGTCGGCCGCCTCTACCGGCGGTTCCGCAGCGAGCGCCCCGAGGGCGGGCTCGGAGACGCGGCACTCGCGGTGCTGACCAGCCTTCACAAACGTGGCCCGCAGACCCTCACCGAACTCAGCGAACGCGACCGGGTATCGCCTGCATCCATGAGCCAGACGGTGAATCGTCTGACGTCAGCCGGTTATGCCGTGCGCAGTCCTGACCCGGGCGATCGCCGCAAAGTGCTGTTCAGCGCCACCGCTGAAGGCCACAAACTCGCCGGCGCGGCCCGTGCGCAGCGCAACGCCTGGCTCGACGAACAACTGCGGGCCCTCAGCGCCGAAGACCGGAAAATAATCGCCCGCGCCGCAGCGTTGTTCGTCCGTATCGCTGACTCCTGAGCCGCGATGCCGTTAACGCGGGCTCAAGGGGCACCGGAGGCGGTCAATACCGTGTGGGACCGGGCGACCATGCGGATCGTGCGTGATTCGTTTGCCGCGCAAGATGTTTCGTTACGTCGCGCGAGCACTAGGATCGGATCGCGAAGGATATCCGCCCGGTCTACACGGCGGTGCCCGAGGCCGCGGCCAAAGAACGCTTCATTGAGTTCACCGCGAAGAGGGGCGCTCAGTACCCGGCAATCCTCCGGCGGCGGGGGAACGCATGGAGCGAGCTAGTGCCAATCTGCGACCACTTAGCGACACTCTCGCCTGGCGGAGCCGGCACTCGCGTGCTGAGTGTGATCGCGGCTTCGCCGCTCAACACACTCCATCGGCTCGGATGTGAATGCGAGCATTCATTTCGCTCGCCTCAGTCGTGTGTCCGAGGGGGGACTTGAACCCCCACGCCCATTAGTAGGGCACTAGCACCTCAAGCTAGCGCGTCTGCCATTCCGCCACTCGGACCAGGCCAACGAGAGTTGGCAGCTAAGGCTATCGGATCGGCCCGCGCGGACCCAAGTTAGCTCGCCGCGCGCCGGGGGTTCCGACCCGAGCCCGGTCGCGCCGGCAGTGGTAGGAAAGGTGGTTGTGACCGATCACACCGAGCAGCCGTCCAATCGCTTCGATGATGTGGTCGAGGTCGTCAGCAAGCTGATCCGGTTCGACACCACCAACACCGGCGAACCCGAGACCACGAGGGGCGAGGCCGAGTGCGCGCAATGGGTCGCCGAGCAGCTCCAAGACGTCGGCTACCTGCCGCAATACGTCGAGTCGGGCGCTCCCGGCCGGGGCAACGTGTTCGCCCGCCTACCGGGCGCAGACAGCTCACGCGGCGCCCTGCTGATCCACGGGCATCTCGACGTGGTCCCGGCCGAGCCCGCCGATTGGACCGTGCACCCGTTCTCGGGCGCGATCCGGGACGGCTTCGTCTGGGGCCGTGGCGCGGTCGACATGAAGGACATGGTCGGCATGATGCTCGTGGTCGCCCGGCGGCTGAAGCGGGCCGGCATCGTGCCGCCCCGCGATCTGGTGTTCGCGTTCGTCGCCGACGAAGAGCACGGCGGCCACTACGGGGCGCAATGGCTGGTCAAGAACCGGCCTGAGCTGTTCGACGGCGTCACCGAGGCGATCGGCGAAGTGGGTGGGTTCTCCCTGACCGTGCCGCGCCGCGACGGGGGAGAGCGCCGGCTTTACCTCATCGAGACGGCCGAAAAGGCGATGTGCTGGATGCGGCTGAGCGCCCAGGGCCCGGCCGGACACGGATCGATGGTGCACGACCAGAACGCCGTCACCGCCGTCGCCGAGGCGGTCGCCCGGCTGGGCAGGCACCAGTTCCCGCTGGTGGTCACCGACACCGTCCAGCAGTTCCTGGCTGCCGTCAGCGAGGAGACCGGGCTGAGCTTCGACATCAATTCGGACGACCTGGCGGGGACGATCGACAAGCTCGGCCCCATGGCCCGCATGCTCAAGGCCGTCCTGCACGACACCGCCAACCCGACGATGCTCAAGGCCGGGTACAAGGCCAACGTCATCCCGGCGACGGCGGAGGCGGTGGTGGACTGCCGCATCCTGCCCGGCCGCAAGGCGGCGTTCGAGGCCGAGGTCGACGCGCTGCTCGGCCCGAACGTGACCCGCGAATGGATCAGGGACCTCCCCTCGTACGAGACCAGCTTCGACGGTGCGCTTGTCGAGGCCATGGACGCCGCCGTGCTGGCGGTCGACCCCGACGGCCGGACCGTGCCCTACATGCTTTCCGGTGGCACCGACGCGAAATCCTTCGCGCGCTTGGGGATTCGCTGTTTCGGCTTCAGCCCGCTGCGGCTGCCGCCGGACCTGGATTTCGCCGCGCTGTTCCACGGCGTCGACGAACGGGTACCCATCGATGCGCTGAGGTTCGGCACCGAGGTGCTGGAACACTTCCTGACACACTGCTAGCAGACAACCAAAGAGAGGATCGCCCATGAGCCTGCCGCCCGACCCGTACGACGCGCTGCCGAAACTGCCCTCGTTCAGCCTGAATTCGAACTCGCTCACCAACGGGCAGCCGCTGGCCACCCCGCAGGTCAGCGGGATCCTCGGCGCCGGCGGGGAGGACGTCAGCCCGCAGCTGAGCTGGTCGGGATTCCCCGAGGGGACCCGCAGCTTCGCGGTCACCGTCTACGACCCCGACGCCCCGACGCTGTCCGGGTTCTGGCACTGGGCGGTGGCCAACCTGCCCGTCGACGTCACCGAGCTACCCGACAACGCCGGCGACGGCAGCGAATTGCCTGGCGGCGCACTGACTTTGGTCAACGACGCCGGCATGCGCCGCTACGTCGGCGCCGCGCCGCCGCCGGGCCACGGCCCGCATCGTTACTACGTCGCGGTGCACGCTGTGGACGTCGAGAAGCTCGACCTGCCCGAAGACGCCAGTCCGGCGTTCCTCGGGTTCAACCTGTTCCAGCACGCGATCGCGCGCGCCTACATCTACGGGACGTACGAGCAAAAGTAGCTTGCCCGCGTTGGCACTCTGGCGACAGCGCGATCCGGCTAGCCGATCGGTGTGATTGCCGCGGCGATCGCTTCCGGAATGGTGTTGAACAACGTTGGGAAGAGGCCCCCGAATTCCGTGCCGCCGAGGGTCTGGTTGAGGGGGATATCGACGCCGAGCAGGTTCAACGGAATCGTGACCGTGAGCGGTTCCGGCGGAGTCAGGAGCCCGTCGAACGGCACGTGGGCGGTGGCCGGCAGGACGATGAGGCCCACCCCCGGTTCCGACACGGCCACTGGCAGCGGCAGGTCCACCAGCAGTTGGCCGTTGAGGAAGCCGTTCATCGCGTAGGCGGGCATGTCGCCGATCGCGTTCAGCATTCCCAGGACGTTGCCGGTCTGCGCCGCCGTACCGAACGCCGTCGCGCCCTGCGCGACCCCGTTCGCCATCGCGAACGGCGGGCCCAATATCGCGAAGCCCAGCTGCAATGGCAACCCGAATATGGCCTGGCCGGCCAGCGTGGCGCCCGGAGGCAAACCCCCCACGGTCACCGTGAAGTTCGCCGAGACGCCGGCGTTGGTGAGTACGCCGACCGCGTTGGCGAAGTTGTGCAGCATCTGCCCGGGGACAGAGCCGGCCGGGACCAGGCTGGCGACGCCCTGCACCTGCTGTCCGGTGGCGGTCAGGATGGGAAGCAGGGCTGCCGCCGGGCCCTTGAGCCCGACCGGACCCACGATGGAGATTGTGAAGTCGAGGTTTGGTATGGAACCACCGAGATTGGTCGTCAGTCGGGTGGTATCGAATCCGGTGATGAACAGGTCGATCGGCGCGTGCGCTGCGTCCTGCACCGCCGCGTAGTAGTTGCCGGCGGCTACTGCTGCCTGGGCCGCCGCGATGTCGCGGGTCGCGGCGGGCAAAGTGCCCTGGATGCCGGAGCCGATTTGCTGCAGCGACGTGCTCACGGTCCATCCGTAGCCGGTCACGCCGTTGACGAACGTCTGCCCCAGGGCCACCGGGTTGAACGTCGCGGCGCCCTGAACGGCGAGTTGAATGTTCGCCGGCACGTTCGCGGGGAAACCCTGCAGGCCGCTCGCGACCCCAGTTGCGATGAGCTGCGCGTAGTGGCTTTGGTTGGCGACGATCTGACTCAGGATCGGGAACGGATGGGTCGCGAACTGCGCGCCCATCAGGCTCAGGTTCGTCGCTGTGTTCTCGAAGAGGACCGTGTACGGGTTGGGATAGGGCGCCGGGCTGCCGGATGGCACCGGCCCGAACAACCCGGGTAGCAACGAATTCAGCAGGGGTTGAAGTCCCTGGAGCAGCGGCACGTCCTGGAAGAGCCCGGTGACGGTTCCGCCGACGTCGCTCAGGGTTAGGCCGTGGGTCAGCTCGTTGGACAAGAAGTTGCCCAAGTCCAGTCCGACGCCGTTGAGGGTCGGCCCCAACAGGGCGCCGAGGGGTCCCGAGGTGAGGCTCAGGCCTGGGGTCAAATTGCCGAGGTTGAACGGCCCGAAGAAGTCGCTCAGGGTCGGGAAGCCACTAAGAATGGCCGGGAAGGAGCCCAAGCCGTTGGCGAATGCGCCGCCGATGCTGTTGAAGATGCCGTTGAAGGGGCTGAGGAGTTGGCTCAGCCCGCTGCCCAAGCCGCCGAGCAGCCCGGTGCCCGGGGCACCCAGGCCGAGCAGTCCGTCGACGCCGCCGAGCAGGCCGCCGAGCAGGCCCCCGCCGCTTGAGCCGCCCAAGCCGAGCAGGCCACCCCCGCCGAGGAGACCGCCCCCACCGAGGAGACCGCCCCCGCCGAGCAACCCGCCGAGAAGTGGGACGGACGCTGCCGCGCCGTTGGCGGTGAATTCGCCGATCATGGCCTGCTGGGCATTGGCGAGGTCGGTACCGAGGTAGGCCGCCGCCCCGCCGTTCAGCAGGTTCACAAACTCGCTGTGAAATGCCGCCGCCTGGGCGCTCATCGCCTGGAATTGCTGCCCGTATGCACCGAATAGCTGCGAGACGGCGAGCGACACGTCATCGGCGGCAGCGGTGGTGATGGCGGTCGTCTGGCCCGCTGCGGCCGCTGTGGCCTCTCGCAACGCGGAACCGATGCCCGCCAAATCCCCGGCGGCGGCCCCGACCGTTTCCGGCGCGGCAACTACAAATGACATGGCCGTCTCCCCTCGAAGGCTCTCCCGATTAGCCCACTGAGATACCGGTCACAATGTTCACCAGATTGTGACGGGCTAAACCCAATCTCTAGCTGTTTGTAGCAGCTAGTTATACAACTGCACAACCCGCAACGCGCGGCGTCGTATTGGCAAGGCGTTCAACCGTTTTAATTGACACACGCCAAATAGGACGGCTATCCCGGCTCCCCGAGCCGTTCCGAGCCCCCCGTCGCCCGGCCCGGGTCGATGGCCGCTGACCCCACCGCGTCACCGAGCGAGGCGAACCCGCCTTCATGCAGGCGCCGAGCGATGCCGTCGTGAATGTGCTTGGGCCACAACCCGCCTCCGTAGATGAAGCCGGTGTAGCCCTGCAGCAGCGACGCGCCCGCGGTGATCCGCTCCCAAGCGTCGTCGGCCGTCTCGATGCCGCCCACGCTGATGAGCACCAGGCGGTCACCCACCCGGCCGTAGAGCCGACGCAGCACCTCGACCGCCCTGCGCGCCACCGGCGGCCCCGAGATACCGCCCGCGCCAAGCTTTTTCACCCCCGGCGTGTTCAGTCCCTCCCGCGACACGGTGGTGTTGGTCGCGACGATGCCGGCCAGGCCCAGTTCGACGGCAAGGTCGGCGATGTCGTCGACGTCGGAATCGGAAAGGTCGGGTGCGATCTTGACCAGCACCGGCGTCGACGTCGTCGAGGCCTCCAGCAGGACGCCCTGCAGAATGGGCCGCAGCGATTCCACGGCCTGCAGGTCGCGCAGCCCCGGCGTGTTCGGCGAGCTGACGTTGACCACCAGATACGACGCGAGCGGTGCCACCAGCCGGGCGCTGGCCCGATAGTCGCCGATGGCGTCGGCGGCCGCGACCGCCTTCGTCTTGCCGATGTTGACCCCGATCGGCACGTCGGGGCGGCGGTGGGTGAGGCGGATCGCCAGCGCGCCGGCGCCGCGATTGTTGAACCCCATCCGGTTCAGCAGGGCCCGGTCGGCGGGCAGCCGGAACAGACGGGGGCCGGGGTTGCCGGGTTGGGGTTGCGCCGTGACGGTGCCCACCTCCGCATACCCGAAACCCAACGCGCCCCAGGTGAGCAGGCCCTTGCCGTCCTTGTCGAAGCCGGCGGCCAAGCCCAGCGGTCCGGGGAAACGCACCCCGAACACCGTGCTGGCCAGCACCGGGTCGGTCGGGCCGAGCCGTCGGTGCAGCCACCGCCGCGCGACGGGCAGGACCGTGACGGCGCGCAGCAGCGCGAACACCAGCGTGTGAATGCGTTCGGGCGGGAACAGGAACAACAGCCGGCGGGTAAGCCGGTACATCACAATTCCGGTTGGTCGGGCCGCCGGCTGTCCAGACGAGTCTTCTTGCGGCGCAACAACACCCGTCGGCTGCCGTCGGTGTAGAGGCGCACCCGGGTGAGTTCCCAGCCGCGATATTCGGCCTCGATGGACAGCCGGATGGACGCGCTGAGCCGCGTCACTTCCGGCGGCAGGCGCAGCGGGATCCATTCGTATTCGTCGGACATCTCCGCTTCCCAGCCCGCCGGCAGCCGACTCCACCGCGGCGCTTGACGGCTCGTCACGGCGTGCCCGCCGCGTGCTCGATGACCTGGACACCCGCACCCGACCCCGACACCACGTACAAGGTGCCCGACGCTTCGTCAAAAGCCAGCGAGTTGGGTTGCTGCACGGTTGGGTATCGCACCCTTTCGACGGGAATTCCGGTTGACAGATCGTAACCAATGACGACGTTCGCCGCGGTGAGGGACACCCAGGCCAGCCCGCGGGAACCGGCCAGGCCGTACGGGGACTGCCGCACCGGGTAGGCCTGCCGCAGGATCAGCGGATCGACGCCGTAGACCAGCAGCTGCCCGCCACGGGTGTCGGCGACCAGGACGCGGCCCAGCGAGTCGGCGGCCAGGTTGGTCGCGCCCTCCCCGGCACGCAGCGCCTGCTCGGCGCGTCCGTCGGCGCCGATCGTCGTCACCGAGGTCTGGCCCCGATCCAGGACCACTATCGTATTCCCTTGTGCCGCAATCGCGTCCACACGAGCGAAGATCTTGGTGCGGCTGCTGATGGTGGCGCTGCGTACCGAGGCCGGTGTCCGGGAGGCGAAGGTGTACAGAGCGCCGTCCGAGCTGCCCAGCACCAGCGTTCCGTCGGCTCGCTGGGCGACCGCGGTGAAGTCGACCTGCTGGGCGTTGGCGACGGGCACGCGGGTCGCGCGGCCAGCGGACAGGTCGACCACGAAGTAGCCGCCCCGGGTGGCCAGGAAGGCCGTGCCGCGGCCGTCGCCGGTCAACGCGGTCGCCGGGCCCGGCAGGTCGACCACCCGCGGCGCGGCCTGCGGGTCACCGAATTCGGTGAGGCCGGCGGGCGCCTCCGGGTCGGCGCCGGGGACCAGGACGGCCAGTTGACGGGTGGCCCCGTCGAAGATTGCCGCGGCCCCGTGGCCGGCCAGCTGTCGCACCGCGCCGGCCGCGGGTTGCGACGCCGGCGGGGAGACGGCCGGCTGGGCCGGTTCGATCGTGGGCGGCGCGCTACCGAGCGGATCGCCCGAGCAACCCGCGACCGCTACCAGCAAAAACGCCAGCGCAAGGAAGGCGCCCTGGACTGCCGATTTGTCGGTCGTATGTCGTCGCAGCAATTATTTTCCCTCGCGTCACCAACGTGAAATTCAAATTTTAGGGAACGGTTTCGCATCCAATATGGCCATGTTGCCTGCATTGGGTCGGACTGGAGAGGTATGGTCGCGTCATGACCGTCATCGTCGACCGGCATGTCGCCGACAAAGAGTTTGCTGTCGAGGACATCTCGACGGGAATCTTTGCCAGCGGGTACGGACAGCTCGGTGATGGGCGCAGTTTCTCCTTCCACATCGAGCACCGCTCGCTCGTCGTCGAAATTTACCGCCCACGCCTCTCGGGCCCCGTTCCGCAGGCCGAGGACGTGGTCGCGCGGGCGGTCCGCGGCCTGGTCGACATCGACCTCACCGACGAGCGCAGCCTGACCGCCGCGGTACGCGACTCGATCGCGCACGCCGTGCCGGTCTGCCGCTAGCGAACCAGTCGCGCCCACCCGTACCGAGTACGGTCGTCGTCGTGACCGTCATCCTGCTCAGGCACGGCCGCTCCACGTCGAACACCGCCGGTGTGCTGGCTGGGCGGTCGGAGGGCGTCGACCTCGACGACAAGGGCCGCGAGCAGGCCGCCGGGCTGATCGACCGGATCGGCGACCTGCCGATCCGCGCCGTGGTCACCTCCCCGCTGCTGCGCTGCCGGCGCACCGTCGAGCCGCTGGCAGAAGCGCTGTGCCTCGACCCCCTGATCGACGAGGAGCTCGCCGAGGTGGACTACGGCGACTGGACGGGCCGCAAGATCGGCGAGTTGACGAAGGAGCCGTTGTGGCGGGTGGTCCAGGCCCACCCCAGCGCGGCGGTGTTCCCCGGGGGCGAGGGCCTGGCGCAGGTGCAGGCTCGTGCGGTCGCGGCCATCCGCGCGCACGACCGGCGGCTGGCCTTAGAACTTGGCGGAGAACTCGGGGGGGCAGACGGCGCCGACGCGCTCTGGGTGGCCTGCACCCACGGTGACGTCATCAAGTCCGTCGTCGCCGACGCGTACGGCATGCACCTGGACGGGTTCCAGCGCGTCACCGCCGATCCCGGGTCGGTGACCGTGATCCGCTACACCCCGCTGCGGCCATTCGTGTTGCACGTCAACCACACGGGCGGCCGGCTGTCCGCCGCGTTGCGGGCGGGGCCCCCGCCGAAGGACGAGTCCAAGGGTGATGAGGCTCACGATGAGTCGAAAGGGGAGTCGCAAACCGGGCCGGCCGAAGCGGTGGCGACGAGCGACGCGGTGGTCGGCGGGTCAACTGATTAGTTTCGCTGCGGCGGGGCAATCGAATCGCACGGCAACGGCAACAGCCGGTATTTTGGAGGTGCCATGGCCCGCGCAATTCACGTCTTCCGCACGCCCGACCGCTTCGTGGCCGGGACCGTCGGCCAGCCCGGAAATCGCACGTTTTACATACAGGCCGTGGGCGATTCGCGGGTGGTGTCGGTGGTCTTGGAGAAGCAACAGGTCGCGGTGCTCGCGGAGCGCATCGGCGCGCTGCTGCTCGAGGTGAACCGCCGATTCGGCACGCCGGTTCCGCCGGAGCCCGCCGAGATCGACGACCTCAGCCCGTTGATCACGCCCGTCGACGCGGAGTTCCGGGTCGGGACCATGGGCCTCGGCTGGGACTCCGAGGCGCAGACGGTGGTGGTCGAGTTGCTCGCAGTCACCGACGCCGAGTTCGACGCCTCGGTCGTGCTCGACGACACCGAGGAGGGCCCCGACGCGGTGCGGGTCTTCCTGACGCCGGAGTCGGCACGCCAATTCGCCACCCGCTCCAACCGCGTCATCTCGGCCGGCCGTCCGCCGTGCCCGCTGTGCGACGAACCGCTGGACCCCGAGGGGCACATCTGCGCGCGCACCAACGGCTACAAGCGCAGCGCGCTTCTCGGGCCCGACGATGACGCCGAGGAATAACGAGGCGCGCGAGCGGGAGGTGCTGCGGGACGGCGAGCTGACCGTCCTCGGACGCATCCGCTCCGCGAGCAACGCCACCTTCCTGTGCGAGTCGACACTCGGCGAGGCCAGCGTGCACTGCGTCTACAAACCGGTCTCCGGTGAGGCGCCGCTGTGGGATTTCCCGGACGGGACCCTGGCCGGCCGCGAACTCGGGGCGTACCTGGTGTCGGTGCAGTTGGGCTGGAAAATCGTGCCCCACACCATCATTCGGCATGGGCCGGCGGGCCCGGGCATGCTGCAGCTGTGGATACAGCAGCCCGGTGACGCGGTGGATTCGCCCCCCACAAACCTGCCGGACCTGGTCGACCTGTTTCCCGCCGACAGACATGAGCCGGGGTATCTGCCGGTGCTGCGGGCCTACGACTACGCCGGCGACGAGGTGGTCCTGATGCACGCTGATGACATCCGGTTGTGGCGGATGGCGGTGTTCGACGTGCTGATCAACAACGCCGACCGCAAGGGCGGCCACGTCCTGCGCGACCTGGAGGGCCACGTCTACGGCGTCGACCACGGGGTGTCCCTGCACGTGGAGAACAAGCTGCGGACGGTGCTGTGGGGCTGGGCGGGCAAGCCGATCGACGACAACACCTGCAAGGCGATCGCCGGGCTCGCCGATTCCCTGGCCGGCTCATTCGCCGACGAACTGGCCGAGCACATCACCAGCGCGGAAATTGCGGCGCTGCGCCGGCGCGCGTGCCGGCTGCTGGACAACCCGGTCATGCCGTCGCCCAACCGGCACCGCCCCATTCCCTGGCCGGCGTTCTGAACCCGGCTAGGTCGTCGGCGATACTGAACCGGTGACTTCCGCGCCGGGTGAGATGACGGACGCCGCTCTCGCCGCCGATCTCGCCGCGGACGCGGGGGAGCTGCTGCTCAAGGTGCGCGACGAAATCGGTTTCGGCCATCCCTGGGCCCTCGGCGACGCGGGGGACAGCCTGGCGAACGCGCTGATCCTGCGCCGGCTGCGGGCCGAGCGGCCCGGCGACGCGGTGCTCAGCGAGGAGGCCTACGACGACCTTTCCCGGGTCAATCACGACCGGGTGTGGATCATCGACCCGCTGGACGGCACCCGCGAGTTCTCCACCCCGGGCCGCGACGACTGGGCGGTCCACATCGCGCTCTGGCAGCGGCCTACTGACGGGCGGCGCGAGATCACCGACGCGGCCGTCTCGCTGCCCGCCCGCGGCAACATGGTGTATCGCAGCGACACCGTGACCGCAGGTGCCGCGCGCACCGGCATCCCGGGGACCATCCGGATCGCGGTCAGCGCCACCCGGCCACCCGCGGTGCTGTATCGCATCCGCCAGACGCTGCACATTCAGCCCGTGGCGATCGGATCGGCCGGCGCCAAGGCGATGGCCGTCATCGACGGCGACGTCGACGCCTATGTGCACGCCGGGGGGCAGTGGGAATGGGACTCGGCGGCCCCGGCCGGGGTGTTGATGGCCGCCGGCATGCATGCCTCGCGGCTGGACGGTTCGCCGCTGCGTTACAACCGGCTCGACCCGTACCTGCCCGACTTCGTCATGTGCCGCGCCGAGCTGGCGCCGATTCTGCTCGGCGCCATCCGCCAGGAATTTCGCTGATCCCGTGCGCGTTTAGAGTCGACGTTATGCAGACGTGGTCTTCCGCACAGGTCCCGGTGCTGCCGGGGCGCGGCCCGGAGCTGCGGTTGTATGACACCTCCGACCGGCAGGTGCGTCCGGTGGCGGCCGGTTCCCGACCTGGTTCCAAGGCCACCATGTACGTCTGCGGCATCACCCCCTACGACGCCACCCACCTCGGTCACGCGGCCACTTACCTCGCCTTCGACCTGGTACACCGGCAGTGGCTGGACCTCGGTCACGACGTGCACTACGTGCAGAACGTCACCGACATCGACGACCCGCTGCTCGAGCGCGCCGAGCGAGACGGCGTCGACTGGCGCGAGCTGGGGGACCGGGAGGTCGCCCTCTTCCGCGAGGACATGACGGCGCTGCGGATACTGCCGCCGCGGGAGTACGTCGGCGCGACCGAGGCGATCGCCGAGGTGGTGGAGCTCGTCGAGAAGATGCTGGCGTCGGGTGCGGCGTATGTCCTCGACGGCGACTACCCCGACGTCTACTACCGGGCGGACGCCACCGTGCAGTTCGGCTACGAGTCCGGCTATGACCGCGACACCATGCTGCAACTGTTCGCCGAGCGCGGCGGCGACCCGGGCCGCCCCGGCAAAACCGACGAACTCGACGCCCTGTTGTGGCGGGCGGCGCGGCCGGGCGAGCCCAGCTGGCCCTCGCCGTTCGGTGCCGGCCGGCCCGGCTGGCACGTGGAATGCGCGGCGATCGCGCTCAGCCGCATCGGCAGCCCCGTGGACATCCAGGGCGGCGGCAGCGACCTGATATTCCCGCATCACGAATTCACCGCCGCCCACGCCGAATGTGTCCGCGGCGAGCGGCGATTCGCCCGCCACTACGTGCACGCCGGGATGATCGGCTGGGACGGGCACAAGATGTCCAAGAGCCGCGGCAACCTGGTCCTGGTGTCGGAGTTGCGCGCGCAGGGTGTCGAACCGGCGGCCATCCGGCTGGGGCTGTTGGCCGGGCACTACCGCGCCGACCGCTCTTGGAGCCGGCAGGTGCTCGACGAGGCGACCGAGCGGCTGGGGCGCTGGCGCGCCGCGACCGCCCTGCCCGCCGCCCCGGACGCCACCGACGTCGTCGCCCGGGTGCGCCGCTACCTGGCCGACGACCTCGATACCCCGAAAGCCCTTGCTGCGCTTGATGGTTGGGCGACCGATGCGCTCGAGTACGGCGGTCACGACGCTGGGGCGCCGGCGTTGGTGGCGACCGCGGTCGACGCGTTGCTCGGGGTAGATCTGTAGGAAGCGCTGTCCCACAGCATCCTGCCCGCGGCATCTGCCCATTTATTGGCGCGCATTCTGTGAGCCGTCTCGTAGCAAGGGTGAACTCCGGATCTTTCGCATGCGCGTGAAGGGCGGTGTTTTCTCAGCATTTATAAATCACGCCCGTGAGCGTCGTCTTTCGGCTCTCTGCACCGTTACCGCAACAGCTACTGGTAAGCCATACTGGTGTTACATACAGTAGGTTGCGAACAGTCTAGTTGGCAACCGCTCCTAGCGCCCTGAGAGGCAAGACCTGTGACTTCATCTCCTGACGGCGCGAAGCGTCGCGTCGCTCACGTCGGCACCGGCATGACGGGCAGCGTCGCGTTGCGCGCAATCATCGACGACCCCGCACTCGAGCTGACCGGGCTCAAGGTGTCCTCCCAGACGAAGGTAGGCACCGATGCCGGTCAACTCTGCGGACGACCCGACGTCGGCATTGTGGCGACTGATGACATGACAGCGATCTTGGACGCTAAGCCCGATTGCATCGCCTACTGCGCGACCGCCGTCCGACGAGAAGACGAGGTCATCGCCGACATCGTCGGCTACCTGGAAGCCGGCATCAACGTCGTCACCATCTCCGCGATCCCCATGGTGTATCCGAAGGCGGCACCGGAAAAGTGGCGCGAACCGATTGAAAACGCTGCGCGTCAAGGTAACTCAACATTCTACGCCACCGGGTGCGAACCCGGCTTCGTCAGCCTCAACCTGCCCACCGCTCTGCTAGCCGGTGCCGGTGTGGTCGACACTTACCGCATGGACGAGTACGCACTCGACCTCGACTTGGCTTACCCGATCTGGGAGGTCTTGCATGAGTCGATGGGATTCGGAAAACCCAACGGCCACATCCCGATTCGCATCGCTGTCGGCAAGGTGAACAACGACTGGGAACCCGTCGTGCGCTATATCGCCGACACACTGGGCGTGGATACCGAGCGGGTAGCGCTGGACTGGGAGACGATCCTCGCCCCGGACGACCTCACCACCGCACTCGGGGTGATCCCGAAGGACACCATTTGCGGTCACCGCTGGCAGCTCGCCGCCATTCAGAACGAACGCCCCGTCGTCTCAGTTCAATACTTCGCCGCGGTGACCTCCACGCCGTGGCCCGACTCTTGGCCGCGCCCAGCGCAACGCGGTCAGGGCGGCATGGTGTTTCGTATCGAAGGAAACCCGAACATGACCCTCGACCTCCATCTGGACCCCGCACCAGGCGACTCCACCAACCCCGGTGTTGCCGCGACGGCGATGGCGGCGATCAACGCCATCCCCGCAGTCATTGACGCCCCGCCCGGACTGCTTGACGTGCCACTGGGCGGCCCGACGATCGTTACCCGCCAGATCCGGCGCTGACACGATGAATCAGCAAATCGGCCGCAGTGGGACGTCGACTACGCGCGCGCGAGCAAGGCCCTACCGCCAGCGTGCGGGGGTGGGCCAAGCTGCCGATCATGACACGATGCACGTCAACGCCGGGTGAGGGGTGCGGGTGCAGGTTGCCAAGCCGCAGCGACAACCAGTCCGACGAGCGCGAGGCTCGCTGACTGCAGATGCGATCGTGGAGACAGCCTTTGCGATAGCAGCGGAGTCCTCAATCGAGGAGCTCAGCATTCCGCTGGTCGCCAAATCGCTGGACGTCGGCGTCACCAGCATCTACTGGCACGTACGCAACAAATCAGAGCTTCTCGACGCCATGACCGACCGCGCGTTGCGCCGCAGCGGATTACCGGCGTTCACCGAGTCGGACGATTGGCGTGAGTCGTTGAAGGCGCACGCACGCGGCGTGCGCCGGACCTTCCTCAGCGATCCGGTGTTGACGGACCTGATCCTCATTCGAGGCGCACTGAGTCCGCTGGCACGACGGCTCGGCGAACAGGAGACGCAGAAAGCGATCGCCAACATGATCGATTGCGGTCTCGACGAGCGGACAGCCCACGACACCTACTCCGCGGTGTCGGAACTCGTTCGAGGGTCAATACTTCTCGCGAGATTGGCGCAAAAGCACAACGCAGTACGGCAGACGGAGTCCGCCGACGAGGGCGGATTCACCAGCGCCCCAGTACCGCCCGACGATCGAGCATTCGAACTTCTTCTGGCGTCCGTGCTCGCCAGCGTTGCTCCATAAACGTTGCTTTCTTGGTCGCCGTGGTCGTGGCGTCTCCGAGCAGGAGCACAACCAGCGACACCGGCATTCGGCCCTGAGTCCAACCCATGGAACGAATTACGTGCGTAGCTCGTCGACGCCACGAAACCGAGAGAGTACGTTTTCGCCCATGATGTCGCTGCACGGCAAAGTCGTCTTCATCACGGGTGGCGCCCGGGGAATCGGGGCCGAGGTCGCCCGTCGGCTGCGCAACAAGGGCGCCAGGCTGGTGCTGACCGACCTCGACAAGGCCGAACTGGCGGCGATCGCCGCCGAACTTGGCGAAGAGCGGGTGCTAACCGCGGTCGCCGACGTGCGCGACCTGCCCGCCATGCAGGCCGTTGCCGCCAAGGCCGTCGAACGCTTCGGCGGCATCGATGTCGTCGTGGCCAACGCCGGCATCGCCAGCTACGGGTCGCTGTTGCACGTCGACCCGGAGGCGGTCAAGCGGGTGCTGGACGTCAACCTGCTCGGCGTCTTCCACACCGTGCGCGCGACGCTGCCGGCCGTGATCGACCGGCGCGGCTACGTGTTGGTGGTTTCGTCGCTGGCCGCATACGCGGCGGCCCCGGGGCTGGCGCCGTACAACGCCACGAAGGCCGGCAACGAAATCCTCGCCAACGCGTTGCGGCTCGAGGTCGCCAACCTCGGCGTGAGCGTCGGTTCGGCGCACATGTCCTGGATCGACACCGCCCTGGTCCGCGACAGCAAGGCCGACATCCCCGCCTTCGGCGAGATGATCGCGAAGCTGCCGTGGCCGCTCAACAAGACCACCACCGTCGATGCGTGCGCGGACGCCCTCGTCAAGGGCATCGAGGGCCGTCCGCGCCGGATCTTTTGCCCGCCGTGGGTCGGGGTGCTGCGCTGGCTCAAACCGGTCCTGCCCAGGGTCACCGAGATTCTTGTCGGCAAGACCACCGCGGAGCTGTTGCCCCGGATGGACGCCGAGGCCGCCGCGCTCGGCCGCTCGCTGTCCGCCTTCAACGTCGAGTCGCTGCGCGAAACGCGCGGGCTCGCAGGCGATTAGGCGATTATTTGCGACGCCGGCGCAGGTAACGCTCGAACTCGGCGGCCAGCGCGTCGCCGTCGATCTTGCCCAGGGCCTCGTTCATGTCGACCTCGGCGTCGCCCCGCTGCTCGAGCGACGACACGTATTCGGCCAGGTCCTCGTCCTCGGCGGCCATCTCGGTGATCGCCTGCTCCCACTCCTCGGCCTGCATCGGCAGGTCACCCAGCGGGACCTCGATGTCGAGGACGTCCTCCACTCGGCGCAGCAGCGCCACGGTCGCCTTCGGGTTCGGCGGGTTCGACACATAGTGCGGCACCGCGGCCCAGAACGTCACCGCGGGGATCCCGGCGGCCACGCAGGCGTCCTGGAACACCCCAGCGATCCCGGTCGGGCCCTCGTAGCGGGTCTCCTCGAGACCGAAGCGTTTCGCCGACTCGGGGGAGTACGCCGCGCCCGAGACGGGCACCGGGCGGGTGTGTGGGGTGTCGGCCAGCAGGGCCCCGAGGATGACGACGGTGTCGACGTTCAGCTTGTCGGCGATGGCCAGCAACTCGGCGCAGAACGTGCGCCAGCGCATGTTGGGCTCCACGCCGTGCATCAAGACGACGTCGCGGTCGCTACCCGGTGGCCGGCAGTGGGTGATCCGCATCGCCGGCCATACCAGCTCCCGGGTGACCCCGTCGATCTGGCGGATGACCGGCCGATTCACCTGGTAGTCGTAGTAGGCCTCGTCGTCGATCTCCACGATCGGGTCGGCCTCCCAGATGGCGTCCAGGTGTTCGAGCGCGTCGCTGGCCGCGTCGCCGGCGTCGTTCCAGCCCTCGAACGCCGCCACGACGATGGTGTTGTGCAGTTCGGGCAGCGCACGGGCTTCCGGGCCACGATCCGGCAGGGTCACAGAATCAGCGTACGGCCTGCCGCAAACCGCCCGCGCAGTTCCGCAAACCTTGCCCGGCAGGGATCTGCCAACCGCCGGACCTATTCCATAGGCCGACTATCCTTGTGGGGTGACTGCCGCCAACGAACACCGCTCGGAAATGCGTTCGGCTGCAAACTGGTTAACTTTGGTAACTATCACGTCGCCGACAAGATCCGCGAGCGGCGACGAGTTGGGCGTCCAGACCTCGATCGGGTGACGACGTAGACTTTTCTGGTCGAGAGGCGTTGCAACGGCTATTTGAGGGCCCCGAGCCCCCGGGTATCCGCCACGCTCGGCAGAGTCAAGGACGCCTTCCGCTACGGAAGGAACGCACGTGAACTCCTCTGAGCCGAAAATCTTCGCGCCGAACATCCGCCCCGACTGCACCGACGAACTGACGGCTGCTCTGCGCCAGCGGATCATGGTGATCGACGGCGCGATGGGCACGGCGATCCAGCGGGACCGGCCGGACGAGGCCGGCTACCGCGGCGACCGGTTCACGGAGTGGCCGACCGCCCTGCAGGGCAACAACGACCTGCTCAACCTGACGCAGCCGCAGATCATCGAGGGGATCCACCGCGAATATCTCGACGCGGGCGCCGACATCCTGGAGACCAACACGTTCAACGCGAACGCGATCTCCCTCTCCGACTACGGCATGCAGGAACTGGCCTACGAGCTGAACTACGCCGGCGCCGCCCTGGCCCGCAAGTCCGCCGACGAGTACAGCACCCCGGAGAAGCCCCGCTACGTCGCCGGCGCCATCGGGCCCACCACGCGGACCGCGTCGATCTCGCCGGACGTCAACGACCCCGGCGCCCGCAACGTCTCCTACGACGAGCTGGTGGCCGCCTACCTCGAAGCCGCCAACGGTCTGGTCGACGGCGGTGTCGACCTGCTCATCATCGAGACGATCTTCGACTCGCTGAACGCCAAGGCGGCGGTGTTCGCCGTCGAGACCCTGTTCGAGGACCGCGGACGCCGCTGGCCGGTGATCATCTCGGGCACCATCACCGACGCGTCCGGGCGCACATTGTCCGGGCAGGTCACCGAGGCGTTCTGGAACTCGATCCGGCACGCGAAGCCCCTCGCGGTCGGCCTCAACTGCGCGCTGGGCGCCCCGGAGATGAGGCCCTACATCGCCGAGGTGTCGCGGATCGCGGACACCTTCGTCTCCTGCTACCCGAACGCCGGCCTGCCCAACGCCTTCGGCGAGTACGACGAGACCCCGGAGCGTCAGGCCGGCTACATCGCGGACTTCGCCGAGGCCGGCCTGGTCAACCTGGTTGGGGGCTGCTGCGGGACGGCGCCGCCGCACATCGCCGAGATCGCCAAGGTTGTCGAGGGCAAGGCGCCACGTGAGGTGCCGCAGATCCCGACGGCGACCCGCCTGTCGGGCCTGGAGCCGCTCAACATCACCGAGGACTCCCTGTTCGTGAACATCGGTGAGCGCACCAACATCACCGGCTCGGCCCGGTTCCGCAACCTGATCAAGGCAGAGGACTACGACAGCGCGCTGTCCGTGGCCCTGCAGCAGGTCGAGGTCGGTGCGCAGGTCATCGACATCAACATGGACGAGGGCATGATCGACGGCGTCGCCGCGATGGACCGGTTCACGAAGCTGATCGCGGCCGAGCCGGACATCAGCCGCGTCCCGGTGATGATCGACTCTTCCAAGTTCGAGGTCATCGAGGCGGGCCTGAAGAACACCCAGGGCAAGCCGATCGTCAACTCGATCTCCCTGAAGGAGGGCGAGGAGAAGTTCGTCCGCGAGGCGCGGCTGTGCCGCAAGTACGGCGCCGCGGTCGTCGTCATGGCCTTCGACGAGCAGGGCCAAGCCGACAACCTGGAGCGCCGCAAACAGATCTGCGGTCGCGCCTATCGGATCCTGACCGAAGAGGTCGGCTTCCCGCCCGAGGACATCATCTTCGACCCGAACTGCTTCGCCCTGGCGACCGGGATCGAGGAGCACGCGTCCTACGGGCTCGACTTCATCGAGGCCTGCGCCTGGATCAAGGAGAACCTCCCGGGAGTGCACATCTCCGGCGGTATCTCGAACGTGTCGTTCTCGTTCCGCGGCAACAACCCCGTCCGCGAGGCGATCCACTCGGTGTTCCTGTTTCACGCCATCAAGGCCGGCCTGGACATGGGCATCGTCAACGCCGGCGCGCTGGTGCCCTACGACTCGATCGATCCCGAGCTGCGGGACCGCATCGAGGACGTCGTCCTGAACCGTCGCGAGGACGCGGCCGAACGGCTGCTGGAGATCGCCGAGCGGTTCAACAGCACGGACAAGGGTGAGGACCCGAAGGCGGCCGAGTGGCGCAGCCTGCCGGTCCGGGAGCGGATCACGCACGCCTTGGTCAAGGGCATCGACGCCCACGTGGACGAGGACACCGAGGAGTTGCGCGCCGAGATCGCCGCCGCGGGTGGTCGCCCGATCGAGGTGATCGAGGGCCCGCTGATGGACGGCATGAACGTCGTCGGCGACCTCTTCGGCTCGGGCAAGATGTTCCTGCCCCAAGTCGTGAAGTCGGCCCGGGTGATGAAGAAGGCCGTTGCGTACCTGCTGCCGTTCATCGAGGCGGAGAAAGAGCAGAACGGAACTGCAGCAGCGAAGGACACCAACGGAACGATCATCATGGCGACCGTGAAGGGTGACGTCCACGACATCGGCAAGAACATCGTCGGAGTTGTCCTGCAGTGCAACAACTTCGAAGTGATCGACCTCGGCGTGATGGTCCCAGCCGAGAAGATCCTGAACGCGGCCAAGGAGCACGACGCCGACATCATCGGGCTGTCCGGCCTGATCACCCCGTCGCTGGACGAGATGGTCAACTTCGCCGCCGAGATGGAGCGCGAGGGGATGGAAATCCCGCTGCTGATCGGTGGTGCGACGACCTCGCGCGCCCACACGGCCGTGAAGGTGGCGCCGCGTCGCAGCGGTCCGGTGGTCTGGGTCAAGGACGCGTCGCGCTCGGTGCCGGTCGCCGCCGCGCTGCTCGACGAGAAGCAGCGTCCGGCGCTGCTGGAGGCCACCGAGAAGGACTACGCGTCGCTGCGCGAACGGCACGCCCAGAAGAACGAGCGGCCGACGCTGACGCTGGAGAAAGCCCGCGCCAACCGGACGCCGATCGACTGGGACGGCTACACGCCGCCGGTCCCGGCCAAGGGCCTCGGAGTACGCGAATTCCCTGACTACGACCTCGCCGAATTGCGCGAATACATCGACTGGCAGCCGTTTTTCAACGCCTGGGAGATGAAGGGCCGGTTCCCCGACATCCTCAACAACCCGACCTCGGGTGAGGCGGCCCGCAAGCTCTACGACGACGCCCAGCAGATGCTCGACACCCTGATCAAGGAGAAGTGGCTGACGGCCAACGGGGTCATCGGCTTCTTCCCGGCGAACGCGGTCGGAGACGACATCGAGGTCTACACCGACGACACCCGTACCGAGGTGCTCACCACCCTGCACAACCTGCGCCAGCAGGGCGAACACCGGGACGGCATCCCGAACCGGTCGCTGGGCGATTACATCGCCCCCAAAGATACGGGTCACCGGGATTACGTCGGCGCCTTCGCGGTCACCGCGGGGCTCGGCAGCCAAGAAAAGATCGCGGAGTTCAAGGCGGCCCTCGACGACTACAGCGCGATCCTGCTGGAGTCGATCGCCGACCGACTGGCGGAGGCGTTCGCCGAACGGATGCACGAACGGGTCCGCAAGGAGTTCTGGGGATACCAGCCGGACGAGCACCTGGACAACGAGGCACTCATCGACGAGAAGTACGTGGGAATCCGCCCCGCCCCCGGCTACCCGGCCTGCCCGGAGCACACCGAAAAGGTGACGCTCTGGAACTTGATGGACGTCAAGGAGCGGACCGGCATCGAGCTCACCGAGTCGATGGCGATGTGGCCCGGCGCCGCCGTCAGCGGCTGGTACTTCTCGCACCCGCAATCGCAGTACTTCGTGGTCGGCCGGATGGCCCAGGACCAGGTCGCCGACTACGCCAAGCGCAAGGGCTGGACCCTGCAAGAAGCCGAACGCTGGCTCGCCCCCAATCTCGGCTACAACCCGGAGGACTAAGCGGTTTATTGTCCGCGAGCGTGCGTTCTGTACGCCGACACGCCGCCGAGCGTGGCAATTTGCGCACCCTCCCGGGCGCGACCGCCCCGCGAAACCGCCGTGACTTCGCCGGCCGGCACGTGGAACAATCGCTGGCCGTGAAGACCTTCGAGGATCTGTTCGCCGAACTCGGCGATCGCGCGCGCACCCGGCCGGCCGGTAGCGCCACGGTCGCGGCGCTGGACGGCGGCATACACGGGCTGGGCAAGAAGATCCTGGAGGAGGCCGGCGAGGTGTGGCTGGCCGCCGAACACGAACCCGACGACGCGCTGGCCGAAGAGATCAGCCAGTTGCTGTACTGGACGCAGGTGCTGATGATCGCGCGCGGACTGTCCCTCGACGACGTCTACCGGAAGCTGTGAGCATGCTGCGCGTTGCGGTTCCCAACAAAGGCACGCTGAGCGAGCCGGCCAGCGAGATCCTCTCGGAGGCCGGCTACCGTCGCCGCACGGATTCCAAGGACCTCACCGTCGTCGACCCCGTCAACCAGGTCGAGTTCTTCTTCCTGCGGCCCAAAGACATTGCGATCTACGTGGGTTCGGGGGAGCTGGATTTCGGCATCACCGGTCGGGACCTGGTGCGCGACTCCGACGCACCGGTGCGCGAGCGCTTGGCGTTGGGTTTTGGGTCGTCGAGCTTCCGCTATGCCGGTCCGGCCGGGCGGGACTGGACGACGGCCGACCTCGCCGGCAAACGGATCGCCACCGCCTACCCGAACCTGGTCCGAAAAAACTTGGCGGAGAAAGGGATTGAGGCCACGGTCATCCGGCTCGACGGCGCGGTGGAGATCTCGGTCCAGCTCGGGGTGGCCGACGCCATCGCCGACGTGGTGGGGTCCGGGCGCACCCTGAGCCTGCACGACCTCGTGGCGTTCGGTGAGCCGCTGTGCGATTCGGAGGCGGTGCTGATCGAGCGCGCCGACGACGACGGCCACGGCGAGACCAAGGCCGTGCGCGATCAGTTGGTCGCGCGGGTCCAGGGGGTGGTGTTCGGCCAGCAATACCTGATGCTCGATTACGACTGCCCGCGTTTGGTGCTGGACAAGGCCACGTCGATCACGCCGGGATTGGAATCGCCCACGATCGCGCCGCTCGCCGATCCGGATTGGGTGGCGATCCGCGCGCTGGTGCCCCGCCGTGGCGTCAACGAGATCATGGACGAGCTCGCCGCCATCGGCGCCAAGGCGATTCTGGCTTCGGACATCAGGTTCTGCCGGTTCTGATCATCGTGCCGCGCCCGCGGCTGTGTTAGCGTCCGCTCTAGGGCTGATGAAAAACCAACGCCCGTTTCTCCGTGGGCTGTCATCCCTTACCCTTGCCGCGCTGCTCGTCCCCCAGGAGGGTCTTCGTGACACACGCGCTTATTCTGCTGCTGGCTCTAGCAATTGGTATCGTCGCCGGGTTGCGTTCCCTGACGGCCCCCGCCGTCGTCGCGTGGGGTGCCTATCTCGGCTGGCTCGACCTGCACGGCACCTGGGCGTCGTGGATGGGCAACATCATCACCGCGATCGTCTTCACGCTTCTCGCCATCGGCGAACTCGTCAACGACAAACTGCCCAAGACGCCGGCCCGCACGGCACCCCCGATCTTCGCTGCGCGGATCATCACGGGCGGGTTGGCGGGCGCCGTGCTGGGCGCGTGGCCGCACTGGACATTCTCCGCGCTCGGCGCGGGCATCATCGGGGCGGTGCTCGGCACCTTCGGCGGCTATCAGGCGCGCAAACGCCTGGCCGCCGTGGCCGGAAAGGACCTGCCGATCGCGCTGCTCGAGGATGCGGTCGCGATCTTGGGCGGGTTCGCCGTCGTCGCGGTGACCGGTCACGTGATAACGGAATACATCCTGACGGCGGTTAAGTGACGGAGCATTTCGACGCGATCATCGTCGGCGCCGGGCAGGCCGGCCCTCCGCTGGCGGGCCGGCTGACCGCGGCCGGGCAGCGCGTCGCGATCATCGAGCGCAAGCTCGTCGGCGGCACCTGCGTCAACACCGGATGCATCCCGACCAAGACCCTGGTGGCCAGCGCGCACGCCGCCCACTTGGCCAGGCGCGGCGCCGAATACGGCGTGGGGACCGGCCCGATCAGCGTCGACATGGCAAAAGTCAAGGCGCGCAAAGACGACATCATGCTCAGCGACCGCAAGGGCGTCGAAAGCTGGCTCGAGGGCATGGACGGCTGCACCCTGATTCGCGGTCACGCCCGCTTCACCGACCCGCACACGATTTCAGTTAACGGTGACCTGCTGCACGGTGAGCGAATCTTCCTCAACGTCGGCGGGCGTGCCGTGGTGCCCGCCATCCCGGGCCTCGCCGACGTCGACTACCTCACCAACGTGTCGATCCTCGAACTCGACACGCTGCCATCGCATCTCGTCATCGTCGGCGGCAGCTACATCGCGCTGGAGTTCGCGCAGATGTACCGGCGCTTCGGGGCGCAGGTGACCGTGGTCGAGCGCGGCCCGCGGCTGGCGGGCCGCGAGGACGAGGACGTCTCCGCCACGGTCAGGGAGATCCTGCAGGCCGAGGGCATCGACATCGTCATCGGCGCCGACGACGTGCGAATCACCAAGACCGCCAACGGATTTGAACTCACGCCGCGGGCCGGTGCCGAGCCCATCGCCGGGAGCCACCTGCTGATGGCGGTGGGACGGCGCCCCAACACCGACGACCTCGGTCTCGACGCCGCCGGCGTGCAGACCGAACGCGGCTACATCGTCGTCGACGACCAGCTCAAGACCAGCGTCGACCACATCTGGGCGATGGGCGACTGCAACGGCAAGGGCGCCTTCACCCACACGTCGTACAACGATTTCGAGATCGTCGCCGCCAACCTGCTGGACAACGACCCCCGCCGGGTGAGCGACCGCATCACCACCTACGCGCTCTACATCGACCCGCCGCTGGGGCGCGCGGGCATGACCGTCAGCCAGGTTCGCGCGTCCGGCCGCAAGGCGTTGGTCGGCAAGCGGCCGATGACGCGCGTCGGCCGGGCGGTGGAAAAGGGTGAGACGCAAGGCTTTATGAAGGTGGTGGTGGACGCCGAAACCGACGAGATCCTGGGCGCGGCCATCCTCGGCGTCGGTGGCGACGAGGCGATCCACGCCATCCTGGACGTCATGTCGGCCGGGGCGCCCTACACGACGCTCTCGCGCACGATGCACATCCACCCGACGGTCAGCGAGCTGATTCCCACGATGCTGCAGGAGATGTCGCCGCTCGAATGACCCTAGTGGCGATCGCAAGCGCGGCGTAGCCGGGCGCGGCGGGTCGCCACCATCGATTGACCGGCCGACCTACGGCGCTTTGGCGTACCTGCGCACGACGTCGTCCTCGCCGAACGAGCTTGTGTGCTGCTGGCCCTGAGCGTCGCGGCCGAAAAAGGTCCACCGCTGCGGGCTTGTCTGCGGCCCGCTGATGATCTTGACCGTATACCGAAGCTCGGTGCGGTTCGCCGTGCCGATCACGTCGCCGACGCGAACCTTCGAAGGGTGAATCTGCTGTTCGGCCATGAGTTCCCTATTGGTGGGTAGTCGTTGCGGGGCGTCGAGATCGGCGGCGCCTGCTACGCGCCCCGGAGGGGCGGTGGGAGGGGACCGTGACGGGCTGGCGATGCTGGCGGGTCGCCGCCGCAACGGGCGCGACGGCGGTGCGGGGCGCAGGATCACCGACGAGGGCGTGGATGGCGGGGGAGGCCGCGCTGACCGTTTGGGGCACCGCGCGAATGGCCGCCTTGCGCATCATCGACTCGGTTTCCCGCCGCTGCTCGGGCAGCACGATGGTGACGACGTCGCCGGAGGCGCCGGCCCGGGCCGTGCGGCCGGACCTGTGCAGGTAGGCCTTGTGCTCGGCGGGCGGGTCGACGTGCACCACCAGTTCGATGTTGTCCACGTGCACGCCGCGGGCGGCGATGTCGGTCGCCACCAGCACCCGGGCGTGGCCGGCGGCGAAGGCCGCCAGGTTGCGGTCGCGCGCGGGTTGCGACAGGTTGCCGTGCAGCTCGACCGACGCGATGCCCGACTGGGTGAGCTGGCGGGCCAGCTTTCGCGCCTGATGCTTGGTCCGCATGAAGAGGATTCGCCGGGAGTCTCCCGCGGCCAACCGGTGCACCAACTCCTTCTTGGCTTGGACCCCGTCGACGCAGAAGAGGTGATGCGTCATCTCCGGAGCCGATGACGTCGCTTCGACCACCGACCGCGTCACCGGATCGGTGAGGAATCGCTTGACCAAGGTGTCGACGGCGCCGTCCAGCGTGGCCGAAAACAGCATCCGCTGGCCGACGGCAGGGGTGGCCGCCAGGATGCGGGTGACGGTCGGGAGAAAACCGAGGTCGGCCATGTGGTCGGCTTCGTCGATGACCGTGACCTGGACGGCGTCCAGGCTGACCACGCGTTGTTTCATCAGGTCGTCGAGGCGGCCCGGGCAGGCCACGACGATGTCGATGCCCGCCCTCAGCGCCGCGGCTTGCCTATTCTGCGAGACGCCGCCGAAGATCGTGGCAACGCGCAGGCCTCGCACCTTGGCGAGGGGCTGGATGGTCGCGGCGATCTGGGTCGCCAGCTCGCGGGTGGGCGCCAGCACCAGCCCGGTGGGCCGGCCCGGTTGCCGGTTGGCTGGATCAAGCCGGGTGACCAGGGGAATCGAGAACGCGAGCGTCTTGCCGCTACCGGTCTTGCCGCGGCCCAGGACGTCGCGGCCGGCGAGCGTGTCCGGCAGCGTCTGCACTTGTATGGGAAATGGGTGGTGGACGCCCCGCGCGGCGAGCGCGTCGACCAGTGGCGGGCTCACGCCAAGGTGAGCAAAGGTGTTGTCTTCCAGCATGTTTCGATGTCCCTAAAGCTTCGATGGAGACGAGATTGCCGGTTTGGCAATATCGGTCGCCGCGACTCGAGCTTCCGCAGGTGCGCCTGGTCATCTTGGACTCGGCGCCCCGGAGGGGATCTGAGCAAAGAAAACAAAGAATCGATCACGACTCGTCGGCAACCCACTGGGTCGCCGACGCTTTAGACAGGGTACCGCACTTGCGGGTGATTTCGCGTTTCGGACGGTTTTTCGCGCGCTCGATGCCTCATGCGGCCGGTTCGGTGGGATGCGAGATCGGTTGCGCCGCAGCGACATCGGGCCAACCCGGGTAGGGCGGTGGCGTTCCGCCGAAGGTCGGGCAGTGCTGCTGGTGGGGGCACCACTCGCACAACCGCGACGGGCTGGGGCGGAAATCGCCCGTCGGCGCCGCCGACTGGATGGCGCGCCAGATCGCCATCAGCGTCTTCTCGAAGCGCAGCAGCTCGTCGTGGTCGGGCGCGTAGTCCAGCACCTGGCCGTCGGCCAGGTAGATGATGCGGAGCCGGGTGGGCAGCACGCCGCGGGAACGCAGCAGGGCCACCGCGTAGAACTTCATCTGGAACATCGCCTTGAACTCGGCCAGCGCCCGCGCTTCGGGCGGCGCCTTGCCGGTCTTGTAGTCCACCACCCGCAGCTCGCCGGTGGCCGCGACGTCGATCCGGTCGATGAAGCCGCGCAGCAACGTGCCGTCGGCGAGTTCGACCTCGACGCGCTCTTCGCAGCTCTGCGGGTCGAACCGGGTCGGGTCCTCCAGGCGGTAGTAGCCGGTGAGCAACGCGCGGCCCTCCGCAAGCAGTTCGGTTCGCTGTTCGGGGTCGATGTCGCTGGCCAGCTCGGGCTCGGCTGCGATGACCCGGTCCCACGCGGGCTCCAACAGCGACGTGGCAGTGTCGGGGCCGCGCATCGCGGCCGGCAGGCCGTAGAGCTGCTCCAGCGCGGCGTGCACCACCGAACCGCGCAGCTGCGCGGTCGACGGCGCCTCGGGCAGCCGGTCGATCGCCCGGAAGCGGTACAGCAACGGGCATTGCTTGAAGTCCGCGGCGCGCGACGGCGACAGAGCCGGTTTGGAAGCCGGCCTGGCGCGTCCCTCCGGCTGGTCCGTCATGTGCGCAGCCTAGGACCGGGCGCCGACAACCCCCAAGCACCGGCCGCGGCGCGTCGGCTGGCACGCTAGACGGCGTGTCCGCGACCGGCCCATTCACCGTTGGCGAACGCGTCCAACTCACCGACGCCAAGGGCCGGCACTACACGATGTCGCTCACCCCCGGCGCGGAGTTCCACACCCACCGCGGGTCGATACCGCACGACGCCGTGATCGGGCTCGAGCAGGGCAGCGTGGTCAAATCCAGCAACGGCGCCGATTACCTGGTGCTGCGCCCGCTGCTCATTGACTACCTGATGTCGATGCCCCGCGGTCCGCAGGTGATCTACCCCAAGGACGCCGCCCAGATCCTGCACGAGGGCGACATCTTCCCGGGCGCCCGGGTGCTGGAGGCCGGGGCCGGATCCGGCGCGCTGACCTGCTCGCTGCTGCGCGCCGTCGGGCCCGACGGGCGGGTGGTCTCCTACGAGCAGCGCGCCGACCACGCCGAACACGCCCGGCGCAACGTCTCGGTGTTTTTCGACGGCGAACCGGACAACTGGCAACTGATCGTCAGCGACCTCATGGACTCCGACCTGCCCGACGGCTCCTTCGACCGCGCCGTGCTCGACATGCTCGCGCCCTGGGAGGTGCTCGACGCGGCGGCGCGCCTGTTGATAGCCGGCGGGGTGTTGATGATCTACGTCGCCACGGTCACCCAGCTGTCGCGAACCGTGGAGGCGCTGCGGGCCCAGCAGTGCTGGACCGAGCCGCGGTCCTGGGAGACGCTGCAACGCGGCTGGAACGTCGTCGGGCTGGCCGTGCGGCCGCAGCACTCGATGCGCGGGCACACGGCGTTCCTGATATTCACCCGACGGCTCGCCCCGGGCGTCGTCGCCCCGGCGCCGCTGGGCCGCAAGCGCCCGGGCCGCGACGGCTAGGACTAGTCGTCACTCCTGGTCAGGCCCCGCCGCACCGACAGCAGCTCGAACTCGGGGCGCGCCGCCACCAGGCGTTCGGCCGCGTCCAGCACGTCGACGGCGTGGCGGCGGTCGCCGGACACCAAGGCCACGCCGATGCCCGCCCGCCGGTACAGCTCCTGCGCGCCGGTTTCGGCGGCCGACACGGCGAACTTGCGCTGCAGCTCCGCCACGACGGGCCGGATGACCGACCGCTTCTGTTTGAGTGATCGCACCCCAAGCTCCGGGCCCAGCAACACGTCGAACTCGAGCCAGCCGATCCACATCGCGGCTAGCCCGTGGGAGTCGGCAGGGGCGGGGCCGGAGCGGGCGCCGGGCTGGGGGCAGGCGCGGGAGGTGTCGTGCTGGTGGCCGAGTTGCCCAGTGCCAGCAGCATTTCCGCGGTCCGGCGTGAGAGCTGCCATCCGCCTTGGAACGGGGTGAACTCCATCGGGAAGGTGAAGTTGCCGTTGTTCGCCTGGGCGGTCTTGACGGTCACGGTGGCCATCACGTGCGACGGATTCTTGTCCGACCAGGCGACGTCGTTGGCCGCGAAGGTCATCGGCAGGTAACCGTTGTCCCGCAGCGCGTTGGTGAACTTGTCCAGGGTGGCCGCGCTGTCGGGTGTCGCGCCCTCGACGAGGTTCACCTTGTTGATGCCTGGGACGTTCGGATCGGCGAGCCGGTTCAGGACGTCGATCAGGGCGTCGGGCGGGGGCAACGGAGCGGTCGGGGGAGCCGCGACGATCAGCGGGGTTGACGTCACCGGGACCGCAGAGGAGGACGACGTGACGACCTTGGTTCCGGTGTGCGCGCAGCCGGCCAGCCCGACCGCCGCCACCGCCGCGACGGCACTCAGCGCAACGGTCAAGCGTCGGTGCATAAGGTTCGTTCTGTGTCTAGGCGATCGGGCCCGCCGTCGGGCCAACGGGTGCAAGGGAAGTCACACCGGGCCCGGCACGCCGGAGAAGGCGGTGCCGGCGGAGCCGGTGGCAAGGGCTTTTAAGGCCACGGCTGTCCTTTCGCTCGGCAAGATTCGTGGCAGAGATTACCAGTGGAACCAAAGTCTTAACTTTTCGTGAGCATTTGACTCCGCACATCAACCGGCAATCGCCGGTAGCGTTGAAGTACCACCGCACATTTCGGGGCGGGAAAGGAGCGCAACATGGGTGACTCAGAGCGTTCTGAAGCATTCGGCAATGCCCGTGAAACTGGCATGTCCAGCGGCGATGCTGCCGAATTGGAACAGTTACGCCGTGAGGCAGCGGTGCTGCGCGAGCAACTCGACCATGCGGTCGGGTCGGCAGGCGGCACACGATCCGCACGCGACGTGCACCAACTCGAGGCTCGCATCGACTCCCTCGCGGCGCGTAACTCGAAGTTAATGGAAACCCTCAAAGAGGCCCGGCAGCAACTGTTGGCGCTGCGCGAAGAGGTCGACCGGCTGGGTCAGCCGCCCAGTGGCTACGGCGTCCTGTTGGGGGCGCACGACGACGAAACGGTCGACGTGTTCACCTCGGGTCGCAAGATGCGCCTGACGTGCTCGCCCAACATCGAGGTCGGTTCGCTGCGCAAGGGCCAGACGGTCCGGCTCAACGAGGCCCTGACCGTCGTCGAGGCCGGCACGTTCGAATCGGTCGGCGAGATCTCCACGTTGCGCGAGGTGCTGAACGACGGTCACCGCGCGTTGGTCGTCGGCCACGCCGACGAGGAGCGCATCGTGTGGCTGGCCGAGCCGCTGGTCGCCGAGGACCTGCCGGAGGGCCACCCCGACGCGCTCAACGACGACAGCCGCCCGCGCAAGCTGCGTCCCGGTGACTCCCTGCTGGTCGACACCAAAGCCGGTTACGCCTTCGAGCGCATCCCCAAGGCCGAGGTCGAAGACCTGGTGCTGGAAGAGGTGCCCGACGTCAGCTACCAGGACATCGGCGGCCTGACGCGCCAGATCGAGCAGATCCGCGACGCCGTCGAGCTGCCGTTCCTGCACAAGGAGCTCTACCGCGAGTACGCGCTGCGCCCGCCCAAGGGTGTGTTGCTCTACGGCCCGCCCGGTTGCGGTAAGACCCTGATCGCCAAGGCGGTCGCGAACTCGTTGGCCAAGAAGATGGCCGAGGTGCGCGGCGACGATGCCCGCGAGGCGAAGTCGTACTTCCTCAACATCAAGGGTCCCGAGCTGCTCAACAAGTTCGTCGGCGAGACCGAGCGGCACATCCGCCTGATCTTCCAGCGGGCCCGCGAGAAGGCGTCGGAAGGGACGCCGGTGATCGTCTTCTTCGACGAGATGGATTCGATCTTCCGCACCCGCGGCACCGGGGTCTCCTCGGACGTCGAGACGACGGTGGTGCCGCAGCTGCTCAGCGAGATCGACGGTGTGGAGGGCCTCGAGAACGTCATCGTCATCGGCGCCTCCAACCGCGAGGACATGATCGATCCCGCGATCCTGCGGCCCGGCCGGCTCGACGTGAAGATCAAGATCGAGCGCCCGGATGCCGAAGCGGCGCAAGACATCTTCTCGAAGTACCTGACCGAGACGCTGCCGCTGCACGCCGACGACCTCACCGAGTTCGACGGCGACCGCTCGGCCTGCATCAAGGCGATGATCGAAAAGGTCGTCGAGCGCATGTACGCCGAGATCGACGACAACCGGTTCCTGGAGGTCACCTACGCCAACGGTGACAAGGAAGTCATGTACTTCAAGGACTTCAACTCCGGGGCGATGATCCAGAACGTCGTCGACCGGGCGAAGAAGAACGCGATCAAGTCGGTGCTGGAGACCGGTCAGCCCGGTCTGCGCATACAGCACCTGCTCGACTCGATCGTCGACGAGTTCGCCGAGAACGAGGACCTGCCCAACACCACCAACCCCGATGACTGGGCGCGGATTTCGGGCAAGAAGGGCGAGCGGATCGTCTACATCCGCACCCTGGTCACGGGCAAGTCGTCGAGCGCGTCCCGGGCCATCGACACCGAGTCGAACCTGGGCCAGTACCTGTAGCGAGGCCGTGCGGCCGCACCCTGGCGCACGTCTCGGCGCGGCGGGCCTAGGTCTCGAGCGAGTAGCTGTTGGTCAGGTTGTCCTGGAGCACCTGCGCCGCCTCGGTTCGGGTGTCCACGCGCAGCTCCTCGGTGAGCACGCGCGGCTGATAGCTCCACCCGTCGGGCAGCTCGAGCCGGCTCGCCAGCCCAGGCAGGTCTTCCCGCTTGAGGTTCGGGTCGGTGACCTGGCTCCAGGTCTGCATGACCCAGCGTTTCCCGTGGGGATCGATGAGTTCGTAGACCTCTTCGCCGGCGTTGAACACGAAAACCGTGTGGCGGCTCACCTTGTTCACGCTGAACGGCGCGGGGTTCATCGACGACAGCAGGACGGTGGCCTGCAGGATCATCTCGATGCCCCCGAAGTTCTTCGTCACTTGCGGGCCCTGCCGCTCCTTTTCGATGGAGTTCATCAGCCAATAGCGGGGGCCGTTCAGCAGGGCGGCGGCCGCGCCGTTCTCGGCGGCGATCGCGTGGGGGTCCAGCGCCGACCACAGCTCGGCGGGACAGTCGTTGAGCGGGAAGCTGTTGTAAACCGACGCCTGCGGGCCGGCCTCGCCGGGAGTCACGAGAAGCACTTCCCCGTAACGCTTCCCGGCAAGGTCGCCTACCGGTTCGTCCACTTCCTCTTCGGCGCGGTGGCGAGACACCCTGTGAAATTAATCACTGCCCTGGTCGGCGTCAACTTCACACGCCGGTGCGGCCACCGCGCCGCGGTAGCGGTTGCGCGCGATCAGGGTCGTGTGCAAGTCGTCGATGAGCGGGTCGAGAAACGTCGACCGGTATTCGGCGTCGCCGGCCGCGCGGGCGCTGATGTACATGAACGTCAGCGCGCCGAGGAACAACGCCATGTGGATCAGCGAATCGGGCACCGGCAGCGTGAATCCCAGCACAGTCGCGGTGCTCGTGTAGGTGTGGGTCCATTCGTTGAGCAGCGACGGGCTGAGCACGATCAGCCCGAGGATCAGGTAGATGGTGGCCGTGACCACCGCGACCACCAGGATCTGAGCCAGCTGCGAGGCCGCCAGCACGAAGATGACGTTGAGCCGTTCGGCTCGTTTCAGCGGTGCGCAGTCGGGCGTATCCGGCATGGCCGCGAAGGGCGTGTCGGCGAGAACTGCGGTCTCGGTGGGCAGCGTCGCCGTCGACCGCAGCATCGGCCGGGCCCGGTCGCGGGTGGCGGAGACGACGAAGGCCGCGGCGATCGAAACGAGGAATGCCATTGCCAGCCCCAGCCGTTCCCCGCTGATCGTCGCCGCCATCAGCCAGACGTAGGTGTTGAAGAACACCAAGGCGGTCAGCAGCACGACGGGCAGGGCCCGCACCGCCAGGGGCCCGACCATCGTCAGGTGCGACAGCATCATGCGCACCGCCCACCCGACGACCGACCCGATGCCGCAGCCGGTCAGGACCAGCACCGCGGCCACCACGACGGCTTCCTGAGCCAGTTGCGCGGGGCCGCCCACGATGGTTCCGACGCAGGCCACGACGACCACCGCGACCGTCGACACGGCCGCGCGGGTGCGGCCGCTGCGTGACCGCGAAACCAGCCAGCCCACGACGGCCATCAGCGGAAGGGCGAGCCCGATGATCGTCAGCAGGATCACTTCGGAGGTTGTCGGCTCCCCGTTGATATGGACGTCGCGGCCACCGGTGATCAGGTAGATGGGCAGGACGCAGGCCTGCAGCGCCGCGTACGCCGCCAGCATGGGGGCCGACCGCGGCCAGAGCCGCCGCCAGCGCGACCGCCTCGTCAGCACCGACGGCAAACCCCGGTTCAGGAACCAGCTTTCGGCCGCGGCATTCGCCGTCTTGCGCGAGGGGCGAAGGGAACGCTCCATGCGGGCAAACCTAGCGGCACCGCGCCGCCAGCTGGCGCTCATCGCACCCGATTCGGGCTTCATTGTCGCTGGCCCGGGGTCGCTCGCCCGGCCGGTCACAACCCCGCCTCCGGGTCTACATCGTCACCCGGCCTATCTTGAAGTAATGCAAAGGATTATCGGGACGGAGGTCGAGTACGGCATCTCGTCGCCGTCGGACCCGACCGCCAACCCGATCCTGACTTCGACGCAGGCGGTCCTGGCCTATGCGGCCGCCGCCGGCATCCAGCGCGCCAAGCGCACCCGCTGGGACTACGAGGTGGAATCGCCGCTGCGCGACGCCCGCGGCTTCGACCTGAGCCGCTCCGCCGGGCCCCCGCCGGTGGTCGACGCCGACGAGGTGGGCGCGGCCAACATGATCCTGACCAACGGGGCGCGGCTCTACGTCGACCATGCGCACCCCGAATACTCCGCCCCCGAGTGCACCGATCCGCTGGACGCGGTGATCTGGGACAAGGCCGGTGAGCGGGTGATGGAGGCCGCCGCCCGGCACGTCGCCAGCGTGCCCGGCGCCGCGAAACTGCAGCTCTACAAGAACAACGTCGACGGCAAGGGCGCCTCCTACGGGTCCCACGAGAACTACCTGATGTCGCGGCAGACACCGTTCTCGGCGATCATCGCCGGCCTGACCCCGTTTCTGGTGTCGCGGCAGGTGGTCACCGGTTCCGGCCGGGTCGGCATCGGGCCCGCCGGCGACGAGCCGGGCTTCCAGCTGTCGCAGCGCTCCGACTACATCGAGGTCGAGGTCGGGCTGGAGACCACACTCAAGCGCGGCATCATCAACACCCGCGACGAGCCCCACGCCGACGCCGACCGGTATCGCCGGCTGCACGTGATCATCGGCGACGCCAACCTGGCCGAGACGTCGACGTATTTGAAGCTGGGCACCACGGCGCTGGTGCTCGATCTGATCGAGGACGGCCCCGCCCACGGGATCGACCTGAGCGACCTGGCGTTGGCCCGGCCGGTGCACGCGGTCCACGCCATCAGCCGCGATCCGTCGCTGCGGGTGGCGGTGGCACTGGCCGACGGGCGCGAGCTGACCGCCCTTGCGCTGCAACGCATTTACCTCGACCGGGTGGCGAAGCTGGTCGACAGCCGCGACCCCGACCCGCGCGCGGCCGACGTCGTCGAAACGTGGGCGGACGTGCTCGACAAGCTCGAGCGCGACCCGATGGACTGCGCCGAGCTGCTGGACTGGCCGGCCAAGCTGCGGCTGCTCGAGGGCTTCCGGCAGCGGGAGAACCTGAACTGGTCGGCGCCGCGGCTGCACCTGGTCGACCTGCAGTATTCCGATGTGCGGCTGGACAAGGGGCTGTACAACCGGCTGGTCGCGCGCGGTTCGATGAAGCGCCTCGTCAGCGAACACCAGGTGCTCGATGCCGTCGACAATCCGCCCACGGACACGCGCGCGTACTTCCGCGGTGAATGCTTGCGCAGGTTCGGTGCCGACATCGCCGCGGCCAGCTGGGACTCGGTGATTTTCGACCTCGGCGGCGATTCGCTGGTCCGCATCCCGACGCTGGAGCCGCTGCGCGGCAGCAAGGCCCACGTCGGAGCTTTGCTGGACTCCGTGGCCAGCGCGGTCGAACTGGTGGAACAACTGACCAGCTAAGTGGCGTTGGATCGGGAAACGTCGGCGTTGACCGGTACTGTAGAAGAACCGGCGGGCGTGTGACGCCGGTTAACACGAGCCGATAACAAAGCAGGAGGCGGCGATGGCTCAGGAGCAGACCAAGCGTGGTGGCGGCGGCGGCGACGAAGACGATTTCGCCGACGGCACGGCCGCGGGCCAGGAGCGTCGCGAGAAGCTTGCCGAAGACACCGACGACCTGCTTGACGAGATTGACGACGTCCTTGAGGAAAACGCCGAGGATTTTGTCCGCGCGTATGTCCAAAAGGGCGGACAGTGACCTGGCCGTTCGCCGATCGACTGTCCTTTAACTCCCCACTTCCCGGGAATCCGGCTGTAGACCTGTCCTCGTTTGCTGACCACCTCCGCCGCCACGCGCCGGAATTGCTGCCGGCGAGCTTTGGCGGCGGAGCGCAAACCGCGGCCGCGGGCGACCAGCTGCCGCACGGCACCACGATCGTCGCGTTGAAGTACCCGGGCGGCGTCGTCATGGCGGGTGACCGGCGCTCGACGCAGGGCAACATGATCGCCGGGCGCGACGTGAAGAAGGTGTATATCACCGACGACTACACGGCTACCGGCATCGCCGGGACCGCCGCGATCGCCGTCGAGTTCGCCCGGCTTTACGCCGTGGAACTCGAGCACTACGAGAAGCTCGAGGGCGTGCCGCTCACGTTTGCCGGCAAGGTCAACCGGCTGGCGATCATGGTGCGCGGCAACCTGGCCGCGGCGATGCAGGGGCTGGTCGCCCTGCCGCTGCTGGCCGGGTACGACATCCACGCGGCGGACCCCGAAAGCGCGGGCCGCATCGTGTCTTTCGATGCCGCCGGCGGCTGGAACATCGAGGAAGAGGGCTACCAGGCGGTGGGATCGGGCTCGATCTTCGCCAAGTCGTCGATGAAGAAGCTGTATTCCCAAGTGTCCGACGTCGATTCCGCGCTGCGGGTGATCGTGGAGGCGCTCTACGACGCCGCCGACGACGACTCCGCCACCGGCGGTCCGGATCTGGTCCGCGGCATCTACCCCACGGCGGTCACCATCGGTGCCGAGGGCGCGGCCGAGGTGCCGGAGAGCCGCATCGCCGAACTGGCCCGGGAGGTCATCGAAAGCCGCTCGCGGGCGGACACTTTCGGGCCCGATGCCGAACCGCGGGGTAAGAAGAAGTGAGCTTCCCATATTTCATCTCGCCCGAACAGGCGATGCGCGAGCGCAGCGAGCTCGCGCGCAAGGGCATCGCGCGGGGCAAGAGCGTGGTGGCGCTGGCCTACGCCGACGGGGTGCTGTTCGTCGCCGAGAACCCGTCGCGGTCCCTGCAGAAGATCAGCGAACTTTACGACCGCGTCGGCTTTGCGGCCGCGGGCAAGTTCAACGAGTTCGACAATCTGCGGCGCGGCGGCATCCAGTTCGCCGACACCCGCGGCTACGCCTACGACCGCCGCGACGTGACCGGGCGGCAGCTGGCCAACGTCTACGCGCAGACCCTCGGCAGCATCTTCACCGAGCAGGCCAAGCCCTACGAGGTCGAGTTGTGCGTCGCCGAGGTCGCCCACTACGGCGAGTCGAAACCGCCTGAGCTGTACCGCATTACCTACGACGGGTCGATCGCCGACGAACCGCATTTCGTGGTGATGGGCGGGACCACCGAGCCGATCGTCACCGCGCTCAAGGATTCCTACGCCGAAAACGCCCACCTGCGTGAGGCTTTGGGCATCGCGGTTGCGGCGCTGCGCGCGGGCAGCTCGGACGCGTCCAACGGCGACCAGCCCGGGCTCGATGTGGGCAGCCTGGAGGTGGCCATCCTGGACGCCAACCGGCCGCGGCGGGCGTTCCGGCGGATCAATCGCCCCACCCTGGAAAACTTGCTGAAGAAGTCGCACGGCCCGAAGTCCAAGGACGCAAAATCCGGCGGAGAAGAGTCGGAATCGAAGGGTGAGTCCTCGGACTAGATCCGCCCGATAACATCCCGGGCGCGGCTTCTGCACCTTTGCGGCGCGACAACCAGTACCCTCGATTACGTGCAGCGACGAATTATGGGCATCGAGACCGAGTTCGGTGTCACCTGCACGTTCCACGGCCATCGCCGGCTGTCTCCGGACGAGGTTGCCCGGTACCTGTTCCGGCGGGTGGTGTCGTGGGGCCGCAGCTCCAACGTCTTCTTGCGCAACGGCGCGCGCCTCTACCTGGATGTGGGCAGCCACCCCGAGTACGCCACGGCCGAGTGCGACAGCCTGGTGCAGCTGGTCACCCACGACCGGGCCGGTGAATGGGTGCTGGAAGACCTGCTGGTGGACGCCGAGCAGCGGCTCGCCGACGAGGGCATCGGCGGCGACATCTACCTGTTCAAGAACAACACCGACTCGGCGGGCAACTCCTACGGCTGCCACGAGAACTACCTGATCGTGCGGGCCGGCGAGTTCTCCCGGATCTCCGACGTGCTGCTGCCCTTCCTGGTCACCCGCCAGCTGATCTGCGGCGCCGGCAAGGTGCTGCAGACTCCCAAGGCCGCGACCTTCTGCCTTTCCCAGCGCGCCGAGCACATCTGGGAGGGCGTCTCCTCGGCCACCACGCGCAGCCGGCCGATCATCAACACCCGCGACGAGCCGCACGCCGACGCCGAGAAGTACCGGCGCCTGCACGTCATCGTCGGCGACTCCAACATGTGCGAGACGACCACCATGCTCAAGGTGGGCACCGCGGCGCTGGTGCTGGAGATGATCGAGGCCGGCGTCCCGTTCCGCGACTTCTCGCTGGACAACCCCATCCGCGCGATTCGCGAGGTCAGCCATGACGTCACGGGCCGGCGGCCGGTGCGGCTGGCGGGTGGGCGACAGGCCAGCGCGCTGGACATCCAGCGCGAGTACTACAGCCGCGCCGTCGAGCACCTGCAGACCCGGGAGCCCAACGCCCAGATCGAGCAGGTCGTCGACCTGTGGGGCCGGCAGCTCGATGCGGTCGAGAGCCAGGACTTCGCCAAGGTGGACACCGAGATCGACTGGGTGATCAAGCGCAAGCTGTTCCAGCGCTACCAGGACCGCTACAACATGGAGCTGTCCGACCCGAAGATCGCCCAGCTGGACCTGGCCTACCACGACATCAAGCGCGGCCGCGGCGTCTTCGACCTGCTGCAGCGCAAGGGTCTGGCCGCCCGGGTGACCACCGACGAGGACATCGCGGAGGCGGTCGACCACCCGCCGCAGACCACCCGCGCGCGGCTGCGCGGGGAGTTCATCAGCGCCGCCCAGGCGGCGGGTCGCGACTTCACCGTCGACTGGGTGCACCTCAAGCTCAACGACCAGGCGCAGCGCACCGTGCTGTGCAAGGACCCGTTCCGGGCGGTCGACGAGCGGGTCAAGCGACTCATCGCCAGCATGTAGCTGGGTGGTCGGTTCACGGCCAGTCACATCCGTCACATCGACACCGTTGCGGCATCCCATGTTTGAACCGCAAACGTGATATCGCCGGCGCCATCAACTTTCAGAGCCAGTGCCCCCGGCCAGCTCGCGGCCGGTGTGGCGGCCGCGAATCGTGCGACGCGGCCCGCCGGCGTAAGCGCCGCGCGGGGACCATCGAATAACCTGGGACAAATGGCGACCTCGAAAGTCGAGCGGCTGGTTAATCTCGTGATCGCCCTGCTGTCCACCCGCGGCTACGTCACCGCCGAAAAGATCAGGTCCAGCGTCGCCGGCTATTCCGACAGCCCTAGCGCCGAGGCGTTTTCGCGGATGTTCGAGCGAGACAAGAACGAATTGCGCGACCTCGGCATCCCGCTGGAGGTCGGCCGGGTGTCGGCCATGGATCCCACCGAGGGCTACCGGATCAACCGCGACGCCTACGCGTTGGCGCCGGTCGACCTCACCCCGGACGAGGCGGCCGCGGTGGCCGTCGCCACGCAGCTGTGGGAGTCGCCCGAACTGATCACCGCCACCCAGGGCGCCCTGCTCAAGCTGCGCGCCGCCGGCGTGGACGTCGACCCGGACGCCCCGGTGGCCATCGCGTCCCCGGCCGGCGTGCCGGGCCTGCGCGGGTCGGAGGAGGTGCTCGGGATCCTGTTGTCCGCCATCGCTTCCCGTCAGGCGGTGCAGTTTCCCCACCGGCCATCGCGGGCCGAGCCCTACACGACGCGCACCGTCGAGCCCTGGGGCGTGGTCACCGAAAAGGGCCGCTGGTACCTGGTCGGCCACGACCGCGACCGCGGCGCCACCCGCACCTTCCGGCTCTCCCGGATCGGGGACGACGTCACGCCCATCGGCCCGCCCGGGGCGGTCACGGTGCCCGACGGCGTCGATCTGCGAAAGATCGTGGCCCAGACGGTCAGCGAGTGGCCGGCCGGGGGACAGGCCCGGGTGTGGGTCGCCGACGGGCGGGCCACCGCGCTGCGGCGCGCCGGGAGATCGGTGGGGGCGCAAGAACTGGCCGGCCGCGCCGGCGAGGTGATCGAAATCGGCATCGGATCCGCCGACCAGCTGGCCCGCGACATCGCCGGCTATGGGGCCGACGCCGTCGTGCTCGAGCCGCAATCGCTGCGCGACGAGGTGCTGGCCCGGTTGCGCGCGCATGCGGAGGTGCACAGCTCATGACCCCCGTGTCCACCCGGCTCGTTCGGCTGCTCAACATGGTCCCGTATTTCCAGGCCAACCCGAAGGTCACCCGGGCCAAGGCCGCGGCCGACCTCGGGGTGTCGGAGAAGCAGCTGGAGGAGGACCTCAACCAGCTGTGGATGTGCGGTCTTCCCGGCTACTACCCGGGCGACCTCATCGACTTCGAGTTCTCGGGCGACACCATCGAGGTGACGTTCTCGGCGGGCATCGACCGGCCGCTCAAGCTCACGTCGCCCGAGGCCACCGGCCTGCTGGTGGCGCTGCGGGCGCTGGCCGACATCCCGGGCGTCGTCGACCCGGAGGCTGCGCGCAGCGCGATCGCCAAGATCGAGGCCGCCGCGGGCGCCGTCGGGCACGACGCTGCGTCTTTTGGCGCCTCCGGCACGGCCGTCGACGAGCCCGCACCCGTCGAAAGCCGCGCCGCGGCCGCCGTGCGCACGGCGGTGCAATACAAGCGCGCGCTGGCGATCGACTACTACTCCGCCTCGCACGACACCCTGACCAGCCGGGTCGTCGACCCCATCCGTGTCCTGCTGATCGGCGGCCACAGCTACCTGGAGGCGTGGTCGCGCGAAGCCGAAGGCGTCCGCCTGTTCCGCTTCGACCGGATCGTGGAGGCCACCGAGCTGGGCGAGCCGGCGGCCCCGCCGGAACCGGCCCTGCACGCTCCGCCGGACACATCGCTGTTCGACGGCGACCCGTCGCTGCCGTCGGCGCGGCTCTGGGTGGCGCCCGCGGCGTCGTGGATGTTCGAGTACTACCCGATGCGCGAGGTGCTCGAGCTGGCCGACGGCTCGTGCGAGG
>NZ_LZKK01000013.1 GCF_001672815.1 Mycobacterium sp. E796
ACATAGGTGTGCCCGGCCGGAGACGTCAAGATCAGCGTCCCGTCAGGCAGCTGCTGTTCGGTCCAGCCGAAGAAGGTCTTGATCAAATGATGGGTTCTGCAGTAGCACTTCAGGTTTGACGCGTGGGTGAGCCCGCCCTGGCTATAGGGGATGGTGTGGTCGATGTCGCAGCCGATGGCCGGGGCGTCACAGCCCGGCCAGCGACACGTCAAATCCCGACACCGCACGAAATCGGCCAACGCCGCCGACGGCACATACCCCTCCTCCGGCGGCGCATCACCGGGATGGATCAACGGCATCCACTTCGCGGACGTGGCCAACTCGGCCAGCAGTTCGGGGGTGATCAACCCATCAGCACCCACCTCCGAGCCCGGCGCGCTGCCGCGCCCGTCCAGGGTGGCCTGCTCGGCGATCACATGAATCACCACCGGGCCCGCCGGCGGGCGTTTCCCGGCCGCGCAGTCCGGGCGCCCGCACCGACAGCCCAGCCGATCCGCCCCCGCGGCCAGCGCGCCCAGCGCATCAGCGCGGCGCTGCTCGCGGCTGCGCGGATCGTGCGGGCACACCGTGGCGGCCAACGCAGTCAGCCGCTTATCCA
>NZ_LZKK01000014.1 GCF_001672815.1 Mycobacterium sp. E796
TTCGGTGGCCACCCGTTGGGCGAGCTTGGCGCGGGTTCGGCGGCGTTTGGGCATCATCGCGGCGCGATGGTCGCGTCGACGGCGGACGGGCAGTTGCGGGGCTCGAGCCGGGTGGGGCCGGGGGAGCGGGTGTGCGTGCTGCGGGCGCACCGGGCTGGTCGGGCTGCAGACGGTCCCGCAGGAATTCGTCTCGCTCGTTCATGGGCTCCTCGAGTGCCGGACCGGTACCCGTCCAGTATCGGCCACCGGCCGCCGGCGGACCTTCACCCGGTGTGCGCAAACTTTCGCCCGATCGGCCACCGCCCGGCTGCGATTCGGCCCGCCGACCGCTGAGCACGCTGGTGACTAGGACCGGCGCGGACCCCGCCGCACGTGGGCGCGATCACAGCAAACTTGGCCGAATTGGTGATCACCCCCGCCGGTCGGCTAGAATCGACGCCGGGGTTGGGACAATCGAAGCCCAAAACTCCCATGTCGGCGCCGTCGTCGACCGCCCGCCGCGACGAATTTACGCCGCCGCCGGTTGCCGGTTAGACTTAACGAAGTTGGCATGTCAGGCGGGTATTGTCATATCGTTTTACGACTTGTCGAAACCAGCTTCAGGCCACCGTTCAGCGCTGCACGGACGAATCTCCAACAACGGATCATCCCGCCTGGGGCACAGCCTATCGGCAAGACCGAAGGGGCCAACGGGTTCCGAGACCCGCAACCCTCCCGGGTTGCGGCCCCACCGGAGCCGCTCGTAACGGCAGCGAAGAACGTTTGGTGAAGGGTCAGGTGCATATGACGCCCAAGCGCGTCGGGTTATACAACCCCGCGTTCGAGCACGATTCGTGCGGGGTAGCCATGGTCGTCGATATGCACGGCCGCCGCAGCCGCGACATCGTCGACAAGGCGATTACCGCGCTGCTCAACCTCGAACACCGGGGCGCCCAGGGCGCCGAGCCGCGCAGCGGTGACGGCGCCGGCATCCTGATTCAGGTTCCGGATGCGTTCCTGCGCGAGGTCGTGGAGTTCGAGTTGCCCCCCGCGGGCAGCTACGCCACCGGCATCGCGTTCCTGCCGCAGTCGTCGAAGGACGCCGCGGCCGCGTGCGCGGCGGTGGAGAAGATCGCCGAATCCGAGGGCCTGCAGGTGCTGGGCTGGCGGAACGTGCCCACCGACGACTCGTCGCTGGGCGCGCTGTCGCGCGACGCGATGCCGACCTTCCGGCAGATCTTCCTGGCGGGGGCGTCGGACATGACGCTGGAGCGCCGCTGCTACGTAGTCCGCAAGCGGGCCGAGCACGAACTCGGCACCAAGGGTCCGGGTCAGGATGGCCCGGGGCGCGAAACCGTCTATTTTCCAAGCCTTTCCGGCCGCACTTTGGTCTACAAGGGCATGCTGACCACGCCGCAGCTCAAGGCGTTTTACCTTGACCTGCAAGACGATCGGTTGACCAGCGCCCTGGGAATCGTGCACTCCCGTTTTTCCACGAACACCTTCCCGTCGTGGCCGCTGGCGCATCCGTTCCGGCGAGTCGCCCACAACGGCGAGATCAACACCGTCACCGGCAACGAGAACTGGATGCGGGCCCGCGAGGCGCTGATCAAGACCGACCTCTTCGGCGACGACGTGGAGAAGCTGTTCCCGATCTGCACCCCGGGCGCGTCCGACACGGCGCGCTTCGACGAGGCGCTCGAGCTGCTGCACCTGGGCGGCCGCACCCTGGCGCACGCGGTGCTGATGATGATTCCCGAAGCGTGGGAACGCAACGAGTCGATGGACCCCGCGCGGCGGGCGTTCTATCAGTACCACGCTTCGCTGATGGAGCCGTGGGACGGCCCCGCGTCGATAACGTTCACCGACGGCACCATCATCGGCGCCGTGCTGGACCGAAATGGCTTGCGCCCCTCTCGGATCTGGGTCACCGACGACGGCCTGGTGGTGATGGCCTCCGAGGCCGGCGTGCTCGACCTGGACCCGGCCAGGGTGGTCCGCCGGATGCGGCTGCAGCCCGGCCGGATGTTCCTGGTGGACACCGCACAGGGCCGCATCGTCGCCGACGAGGAGATCAAGGCGGAACTGGCCGCCGAGCACCCCTATCAGGAGTGGCTCGACAAGGGCCTGGTTCCGCTCGACGACCTGCCGCAGGGCGAGTACGCCCGGATGCCGCATGAGCGACTCGTCAAGCGTCAGTTGACGTTTGGCTACACCTACGAGGAACTCAACCTGTTGGTGACGCCGATGGTGCGCTCCGGCGCCGAGCCGATCGGCTCGATGGGCACCGACACCCCGGTCGCCGTGCTGTCCCAGCGTCCGCGGATGCTCTACGACTACTTCCAGCAGCTGTTCGCCCAGGTGACCAACCCGCCGCTGGACGCCATCCGCGAGGAGGTGGTGACCAGCCTGCAGGGCACCACCGGCGGCGAGCGCGACCTGCTCAACCCCGACGAGTTCTCCTGTCACCAGATCGTGCTGCAGCAGCCGATCCTGCGTAACCACGAGCTGGCCAAGCTGGTCAACCTCAACCCGGACGACGAGGTCAACGGCCGCCCACATGGCATGCGGTCCAAGGTCATTCCCTGCCTGTATCCCGTCGCCGAGGGCGGCGCCGGGCTGACCGCCGCGCTCGAGGAGGTGCGTGCGCAGGCTTCCGCCGCGATCGCCGACGGCGCGCGGATCATCATCCTGTCCGACCGTGGGTCCGACGAGCAGCTGGCGCCGATCCCGTCGCTGCTCGCGGTGGCGGCGGTGCACCACCACCTGGTGCGCGATCGGACACGCACCCACGTCGGCCTGGTGGTGGAGACCGGCGACGCCCGCGAGGTGCACCACATGGCGGCGCTGGTCGGCTTCGGCGCGGCGGCCATTAACCCGTATCTGGTGTTCGAGTCGATCGAGGACATGCTCGACCGGGGTGTGTTGGACGGTTTCGGGGACGGCATCGACCGCGACAAGGCGCTGAACAACTACGTCAAGGCGGCCGGCAAGGGCGTGCTGAAAGTCATGTCCAAGATGGGCATTTCGACGCTGGCCTCCTACACCGGCGCGCAGCTGTTCCAGGCCGTCGGCATTTCCGAGGACGTGCTCGACGAGTACTTCACCGGGCTGTCCTGCCCGACCGGCGGGATCACCCTGGAGGACATCGCCGCCGACGTCGCCGCCCGCCACAAGCTGGCCTTCCTCGACCGGCCCGACGAGCGCGCCCACCGCGAGCTCGAGGTCGGCGGCGAATACCAGTGGCGCCGGGAGGGCGAGTACCACCTCTTCAACCCGGAGACCGTGTTCAAACTGCAGCACGCCACTCGTACCGGGCAGTACAAGATCTTCAAGGAATACACCCGGCTCGTCGACGACCAGAGCGAGCGGCTGGCGTCGCTGCGCGGGCTGCTGAAGTTCCGCGGCGACGTGCGGCCCCCCGTCCCGCTGGAAGAGGTCGAGCCCGCCAGCGAGATCGTCAAGCGCTTCTCCACGGGGGCAATGAGTTACGGCTCGATCTCCGCCGAGGCGCACGAGACATTGGCCATCGCGATGAACCGCCTCGGCGGCCGGTCCAACAGCGGCGAGGGCGGCGAGGACGTCAAGCGATTCGACCGCGACCCCAACGGCGACTGGCGCCGCAGCGCGATCAAGCAGGTCGCCTCCGCCCGCTTCGGGGTGACCTCGCACTACCTGACCAACTGCACCGACATCCAGATCAAGATGGCGCAGGGCGCGAAACCCGGTGAGGGCGGCCAGCTTCCGGGCCACAAGGTGTACCCGTGGGTGGCCGAGGTGCGGCACTCCACCCCTGGCGTCGGATTGATCTCGCCGCCGCCGCACCACGACATCTACTCCATCGAGGACCTGGCGCAGCTGATCCACGACCTGAAGAACGCCAACCCGGCCGCGCGCGTGCACGTCAAGCTGGTCTCCGAAAACGGGGTGGGCACCGTCGCCGCCGGTGTTTCCAAGGCGCACGCCGACGTGGTGCTGATCTCGGGGCACGACGGCGGCACCGGCGCGACGCCGCTGACGTCGCAGAAGCACGCGGGCGCCCCGTGGGAGCTCGGACTGGCCGAAACGCAGCAGACCTTGCTGCTCAACGGGTTACGTGACCGGATCGTGGTCCAGGTGGACGGGCAGCTCAAGACTGGGCGCGACGTGATGATCGGGGCGCTGCTCGGCGCGGAGGAATTCGGCTTCGCCACCGCCCCACTGGTGGTGGCAGGCTGCATCATGATGCGGGTGTGTCACCTCGATACCTGCCCGGTCGGCGTCGCCACCCAGAACCCGGTGCTGCGCGAGCGGTTCACCGGCAAGCCCGAGTTCGTCGAGAACTTCTTCATGTTCATCGCCGAAGAGGTGCGGGAGTACATGGCGCAGTTGGGCTTCCGCACCTTCAACGAGGCCGTCGGCCAGGTGGGGTCGCTGGACACCACGCTGGCCCGGGCGCACTGGAAGGCCCACAAGCTGGACCTGGCGCCGGTGCTGCACGAGCCCGAGTCGGCGTTCATGAACCAGGACCTCTACTGCAGCTCGCGGCAGGATCACGGCTTGGACAAGGCGCTCGACCAGCAGCTGATCGTGATGAGCCGCGAGGCGCTGGACTCCGGCAAGCCGGTCCGGTTCTCCACCACGATCAGCAACGTCAACCGCACGGTGGGCACCATGCTCGGCCACGAGCTAACGAAAGCCTATGGGGGCCAAGGCCTGCCGGACGGAACCATCGACATCACCTTCGACGGGTCAGCCGGCAACAGCTTCGGCGCCTTCGTGCCGAGGGGCATCACGCTCCGCGTCTACGGCGACGCCAACGACTACGTCGGCAAGGGCCTGTCGGGCGGCCGCCTCGTGGTGCGGCCGTCGGACAACGCGCCGGCCGACTACGTCGCCGAGGACAACATCATCGGCGGCAACGTGATCCTGTTCGGCGCCACCAGCGGGGAGGCCTACCTGCGCGGCGTAGTCGGCGAACGGTTTGCGGTACGCAACTCCGGCGCCCACGCCGTGGTCGAGGGCGTCGGCGACCACGGCTGCGAATACATGACCGGAGGCAAGGTCGTCATCCTCGGCCGCACCGGCCGCAACTTCGCGGCGGGCATGTCCGGCGGCGTGGCCTACGTATACGACCCGGAGGGCGAATTGCCGAACAACCTCAACGCCGAAATGGTCGAGCTCGAGGCGCTCGACGAGGACGACCTGGAGTACCTGCGGGGCACCATCCAGGCGCACGTCGATGCGACGGATTCCGCTGTCGGCCAGCGCATCCTCGCGGACTGGCCCGGCCAGCACCGGCACTTCGTCAAGGTGATGCCGCGCGACTACAAGCGCGTGTTGCAGGCGATCGCCGAGGCGGAGCGCGACGGCATCGACGTCGACAAGGCGATCATGGCGGCCGCGCATGGCTGATCCCACCGGCTTCCTGAAATACACACATCGGGAACTGCCGAAGCGCCGGCCTGTCCCGCTGCGACTGCGCGATTGGAACGAGGTCTACGAAGACTTCGACGACGAGACCCTGCGCCATCAGGCAACCCGTTGCATGGATTGCGGTATCCCGTTCTGCCACAACGGATGTCCGCTGGGCAACTTGATCCCCGAATGGAACGACCTGGTGCGCCGGGGCCGTTGGCGCGACGCGATCGAACGGCTGCATGCGACCAACAACTTCCCGGACTTCACCGGGCGGCTATGCCCCGCCCCGTGCGAGCCGGCGTGCGTGCTGGGCATCAACCAGGATCCGGTGACGATCAAGCAGATCGAGCTGGAGATCATCGACCACGCCTTCGACGAAGGCTTTGTGGTGCCGCTGCCCCCGGACAAGCTGACCGGAAAGACCGTCGCCGTGGTGGGTTCCGGGCCCGCGGGCCTGGCCGCCGCCCAGCAACTGACCCGCGCCGGCCACAGCGTGACCGTGTTCGAGCGCGACGACCGCATCGGTGGGCTCCTGCGCTACGGCATCCCTGAATTCAAGATGGAAAAGCGGCACTTGGACCGTCGGCTGGACCAGATGCGCGCCGAGGGAACCGAATTCAAGGCCGGGGTCAACGTGGGCGTGGACATCTCCGTCGAACAGCTGCGCGGCGACTTTGACGCGGTGGTGCTGGCCGGCGGCGCCACCGCCTGGCGCGACCTGCCCATCCCCGGCCGGGAGCTGGACGGCATCCACCAGGCGATGGAGTTCCTGCCCTGGGGCAATCGCGTCCAGGAGGGTGACGACGTTTTGGGTCCCGACGGCGAGCCGCCGATCACCGCCAAGGGCAAGAAGGTCGTCATCATCGGCGGCGGCGACACCGGGGCCGACTGCCTGGGCACCGTGCACCGGCAGGGTGCGATCGCGGTGCACCAGTTCGAGATCATGCCGCGCCCGCCGGAGGCGCGCGCCGAGTCGACCCCGTGGCCGACTTACCCGCTGATGTACCGGGTGTCATCGGCGCACGAAGAGGGCGGCGAGCGGGTGTTCTCGGTCAACACCGAGGAGTTCGTGGGCAAGGACGGGCACGTGACCGGCCTCAAGGCTCACGAGGTGACCATGCAGGACGGCAAGTTCGTCAAGGTCGAGGGCTCCGACTTCGAGCTCGAGGCCGACCTGGTGTTGCTGGCGATGGGGTTCGTCGGTCCCGAGAAGGAGGGTCTGCTCACCGATCTCGGAGTGAAGCTGACCGAGCGCGGCAACGTCGCCCGCGGCGCCGACTTCGACACGTCGGTCCCCGGGGTATTCGTTGCCGGCGATATGGGTCGCGGCCAGTCGTTGATCGTCTGGGCGATTGCTGAGGGCAGGGCGGCGGCCGCGGGGGTCGACCGGTTCCTGATGGGCTCGACGGCACTTCCGGCGCCGATCAAGCCCACCGCTGCCCCGCTGACGTAGTCACATCAGTCACACCAGAAACAGAAGAATTCAATTCGGCGTTTCTGCGTACGTTTGCCAGACGATTGTTGTCTAATGGTTCTCTGTGGGGCTCATCGCGAAGAAGTCACGGGGGCGTCCCGCTGGATCGGACCGATCGCAGGAGTGATCACTGTGCATGTCAACCCAGTACCTCGGTCGCGAATGGGGCGAATCGCCTGGTCATGGCTACGCCATCCGGTGAAGAGCCGGGAGTATCCCGCTAAGCTCGAACGCTTGGTCACGGCCGAAGAGCTGATGCTCTTCGGGGTGTAAGCGCCCGCCGTTATTTTCATCCTCCACTTTTCGGCCAGCGACGCGTTTGCTCGGACCGGTGGGTCGCTAGCCGGCGCGAGTTAGCCACTCGGCCGTCGTCGCGAAGAACAGATCGAGCGGTTGCGATTGCTCGTAGACCCGGGCTCGCGCAAGCGCACCCCGGAAGGCGTCGATGAGAGCGGCTGCGACGTCCGCGGGGTCACGATCGGGGCACAGTTCGCCGTTGTCTCGGGCGCGGGCCAGCGCCGCGGCTAGCACACGGCCGAACACCTGAAGACGCTGGGCAGGCCCGCCAAGACGATGCGGTGGGCACTCCAGCCTTACCCGCACGTGCACCGCGTGCCGCAGTCGGCACGGGCGGTGCCCTGAGCGTCAGACCTACCCGAGCAGTCCGGAGTCCCGAATCGCCTTAGCCAATGGCTCCAGCACGGCGGGGTCGTGCGGTGGATTGATGTAAACGATGCCCAGGTCCAGGCCCTCGGCGCCCAGCGCGGCAGCCTCGTCGATGACCTGGCCGTAGTTGCGGTCGGCGTCCAAGCGCAGGTGCGCCGACATGGTGATCTCCTTCGGGTCGCGCCCGATGTCCGCGCACCGCGCGGCCAGCACGTCGCGCTTCTGCGCGAACAGCTCGGGCGGACCGCCGGCGAAGTTCCAGTGCTGGGCATAGCGAGCGGTGATCGGCAAGGTGCGCTTCTCGCCGCTGCCGCCGATGCAGATCGGCGGATGTGGGCGCTGCACGCCCTTGGGCTCGTTGCGGGCGCCCTTGAGTTGGTAGTACTTGCCGGCGAAGTCTGTCGTCTCTTCGGTGAGCAGGCTGATCAGCACCTGGCAGGCTTCCTCGAATCGGTCGAAGCGTTCCCTGATGGAGCCCAACTCGATGCCGTAGGCGCCCGACTCCTCCTCGTTCCACCCGGCGCCGATCCCGAGCTCGAGGCGCCCGTTGGAGATGATGTCGAGCGCGGCGACCATGTTCGCCAGCACCGCGGGGTGCCGGTAGTGAATGCCGGTGACAAGGGTGCCCAGCCGCAGCCGCTTCGTCGCCTGCGCCAGCGCCGTCAGCGTCGTCCACCCCTCCAAGCAAGGGCCGCTGCTGTCGGAGAAGATCGGATAGAAGTGGTCGAACGTCCAGCCGGACTCGAAGACCTCGATATCGTCGGCGGCCTGCCAGACGGCGAGCATGTCGGCCCAGGTGGTGTTTTGGGGTGAGGTTTTGAACGCGAATCGCATGGAACCGACGTTAGTCGATCTTTATGAAGCGCAACTAAACTCATCGGGACGATGACGGGCGCGCTCGGAATCGACACCAGGATCACCCTGCTGGCCGCTGGGCTGATCTTCCTGCTGGCGCTCGTCCTCGGGGTCTGGAAGTACCGCCAGATCATGACGGCCGACGATCATCGCGCCCATCCGTACGTCGACATCGCGCACCGGGCGGCGCTGCTCTATTCGTTCGCGACGCTGCTGCTGGCCGTCTTCGTCGAACTCAGCGCCTGGGCCGCGTGGGTCAACCTGACCGCCGCGGGCGTCGTCGTCTTATTTTTCGTCGCCGCCATCCTCGGCTACATCAGCCACGGGGCGCGACGCGACACTGTGAACCAGTTTGAAAACCCCAGCCGTGGCCTGCAAGTGACAATGGTGCTGCTCATCGCCGGGGAGATCGGCGGCTTCGGCGTGCTGCTCGCGGGTTTCGTCGCGGGCCAATTCTTGTGACCGGGCCGGGCACACTGGAGCCATGGACCCGGTAGCCGCCCTGCGGCAGATCGCCTATTACAAGGACCGGAGCCGCCACGACCCCCGGCGCGTGATGGCCTATCGCAACGCCGCCGACATCATCGAGGGCCTCGACGACGCCGCGCGCGAGCGGCACGGCCAGGCCAATAGCTGGCAGACGCTGCCGGGGATCGGGCCCAAGACCGCGAAGGTGATCGACCAGGCCTGGTCCGGCCGCGAACCGGACCTCCTCGTTGAATTGCGCTCGGCGGTCGAGGATCTCGGCGGCGGCGACCTGCGCGCCGCGCTGCGTGGGGACCTGCACCTGCATTCGAACTGGTCGGACGGATCGGCGCCGATCGAGGAGATGGTGGCCACCGCGTCGGCGCTGGGCCACGAATACTGCGCGCTGACCGATCACTCGCCGCGGCTGACCATCGCGAACGGGTTGTCGCCCGAGCGGTTGCGCAAGCAGCTCGACGTCATCGACGGGTTGCGCGAGCAGTTCGGGTTCCTGGTCCAGGCTGCCGTCCTCGAGGATGTCGACCTCGATCCCGGTGAGGATGCGCATCGGCGCGAACTGCTCGCGCAACCCGTCGATGACGTCGAGCTGCTTGCGCAACCGCTCGGGCGACAACCCGTTCGCGATGGTC
>NZ_LZKK01000015.1 GCF_001672815.1 Mycobacterium sp. E796
GCCAACATGGCGTCGTTGCTAAAGCCCTTGGGAGGGGTTGTGAACTTGATTGGCAGCGCCGTCGGGGCTGTCCGATACGAGTTAGGCAACATTGTTAGCGCAGCTTTCGACCAATTACTCAAGATATTGGGCGCAGCCTTTTACCAGTTTTGGATATTTATTCAAGGCTACCCGGCGTTATGGAGCATTTTCGTTACGGTCGGCACTTTTGTAATCATAGGCGCTTGGGTAGCACTAGTTTTACTTTTTATTGCAACAGGTACTCCCATTCCGATGTTCTTCCCGATCTAACAGACGCGCTCTGCGTTGCGGCCTGCCTCTTGGCCCTGGCCGGACATCGCCATCACCACCAGCGTCCACGTCCGGGACAACCGCGACGGCACCTTCAAAGCCGAGACACGCCTCGTCGTCGGCTAGACGCTGCCCGACCACGAACGTGAAAGGTTCGGCGAAGGAACGATGGAGAATCCAACCCTCGCGACCAACTCGTTGGGCGTCGATCCGACTGCGCGAACCTCACCGACCGCGCTGAGGGGGGCGTCATCTCAATACCCACGCCCGGCATTAAGCAAAACAAGCCACCATGGCCCGTATAAAGCAACACTTAAAAGAAACAGTAGCAAAAAGGGTACAATCGCTAGCAACATTAATAAAGATGTAATCATCGTTATCAATGTCTCTATTCCGGCTTGAATATTTGTTATCACATTCGCTATTAAATCGCTCATCGTGGACTGGGCGGTTGTGGCAGCAGCGGCAATCGGGGCCCCAATTGCTGTCAAGGGCTTGATCAGCGACGTGACGTTGGCGGCCTCCGCGCCGGCATACGCGCCGGCACTGGTGGTCAGGTGCTGCACAAATTGCTCCTGAAACGCCGCCGCCTTCCCGGCCAGCGCGTGATAGTCCTGGGCGTAACCGGAGAACAGATGCGCGATCCCCGCCGACACCTCATCAGCGGCCGCAGGTGGCACAAAGACGGTCGGGGCCGCGGCCACCATGTGCGCGGCGTTGACCGTCGAACCAATACTCGCCAAGTCGGTTGCCGCCGCCTCTATCAGCTCCGGTGTCGCGATCACCGCAGACATCTTGATCCTCCCGCCCGGTCTCTTCATCGACTCATCGGTAGGACAGGATCTTCACCGCGAGCCGGCAAATCCAAATAGGGACTTTCGCCCTCTGTGGTCGGGCCTAAAATCATGCACGCGTCGCCCGGCGCTGGCGACGTCAGGCAGGGGCGTCGGGGCCGCCCCAGCGTGCGGCGTAACGGCCGGATGCACGGCTAGAGGTTGAATCCCCTTAACGCGGCGACCCGCGCCACAAAGGCGTGGGCCGAGGCCGCAGAGTCACGGTCAGGTGCGGCGGCGTCTGTGTCGGCGGGTCAGCAGGGGCGCGAGGCGCGCCTCTGGGCGGCCCCGAGGGCTCCCGTAGACCTCGATTCGGATTTCCTGCGTCCCGATGAACAGGAGTCGGTGAGACACCCGGCTGCTGAGAAGGGCCAAAGATTGGATGTTAGGAGGCCGTTGTTTGGCCCAGCGGGTTCACCAAGGCGGATAGTGCGCGGAGAATTTGTACTGTCAGATTCGCCGGCCAGAAGAACGCAGTGGTGAACGACTGGACTAATTGAGTGCCGGCTGAAACGAGCTGGCCTACAACGGGAAACGCCGTGAGTAATGGGTTTATCGCGTCGGTCAAAACGTTCAATAGTAAGCCGTAGAACGGGAACGATTGGATGATGTTTGCCGCAGCGGACGCGAAGTACAGTACGACGAGATCTGCCATGAGCCAAGAAAGAAAACCAATGACGAAGCCGGCCACGGCGGCGGCACCTAGAACAAAGACAGTATTCGTCACTACATTTGTTATCAAATCATTTAATGTCGACTGGGCGG
>NZ_LZKK01000016.1 GCF_001672815.1 Mycobacterium sp. E796
GCCCTCTCGACTGTCGACTGGCGCGGCGTTCATGGCGTTTACGCCGGTTCGCGGAGCGAGAGACCGGCGGCGCGGTAAATCGTATCGATGACGGACATGTTCTCGACCGCGTCTTCCGGCGTCGTCTTCACCGGTTCGCCGCGCAGCACCGCCGCGGCAAAAGCCTCGAGCTGGTACGCGAAGGTGGCGCGCCGCGGGAAGCGCTCGACGCGCTTGCTGTCGGCTGATTGGATGGAGAGCCGAGGGAGAACTTGAGGTGCCGCCGGACTGAGCCAATGCAGCCGGCCGCGATCGCCAACGATCCTGGCGCTCGCTCGAAAAAGATCCGACGACCACAGCGCGCAGCGGATCCGGCCCGTGAGCCAACTCGTGAAGCGCAACTCGGCCGTCATCGCCCGGTCCAGTTGAGTCCCGCGCAGTTTTGCCTGTGCCGCAACGACTTCCGGGGTCGAACCGCCGAAAGTGCGGAGCATGTCAACCGCGTAGACTCCGGCGTCCATCAGCGCGCCACCGGCGAGGGAGTAGTCGTAGACGTTGGCGTTGGAGCGCTTCGGCAGCAATACGCATAAGGAGACGTCGATCCGCTCGAGCTTGCCCAGCTCGCCTGACGTGAGAATCTGCTCGACGCGCGAAGTCAACGGATGGTAGCGGTATTGGATTGCCTCCATGACGACGCGATCTGACTTCGCGGC
>NZ_LZKK01000017.1 GCF_001672815.1 Mycobacterium sp. E796
CACCGAGTCCGGCGGCGGCAGGCACGAAAAGCCCGCGGACCCCTCGGGTTGGTAGATGCCGGCACCAGATCCGTCGGTCACCCGCATCGACGGGCCGTGGCGGCACCTCGACGTGCACGCCAACGGGATCCGATTCCACGTCGTCGAGGCCCTGCCCGACGGACAAGGTGACGGCGTTCCGCCCGCGCAGCCGGCGACCGCGCGGCCGCTGGTGATGCTGCTGCACGGTTTCGGATCGTTCTGGTGGTCCTGGCGCCATCAGCTGCGCGGGCTGACCGGGGCCCGCGTGGTCGCGGTCGACCTGCGCGGCTACGGCGGCAGCGACAAACCGCCCCGCGGCTACGACGGCTGGACGCTGGCCGGCGACACCGCCGGGCTCATCCGCGCGCTGGGGCACTCGTCGGCGACGCTGGTCGGCCACGCCGACGGCGGGCTGGCCTGCTGGGCTACCGCGCTGCTGCATTCGCGACTGGTGCGTGCCATCGCGCTGATCAGCTCGCCGCACCCGGCGGCGCTGCGGCGCTCCACCCTGACCCGGCGCGACCAGGGCTACGCGCTGTTGCCGACCCTGCTGCTATACCAGCTGCCCATCTGGCCGGAGCGGCTGTTGACCCGGCACGACGCCGCGGAGATCGAGCGCCTCGTCCGGAGCCGGAGCTGCCCCAAATGGGTTGCTTCCGAGGATTTTTCACAGACCGTCCGGCACCTGCGGACGGCCATTCGGATTCCGGCGGCCGCGCACTCCGCGCTGGAATACCAGCGCTGGGCGGTGCGCAGCCAGCTGCGCGGCGAGGGCCGGCGGTTCATGAAGTCGATGAACCGGCAACTGGGCCTGCCGCTGCTGCATCTGCGCGGTGACGCCGATCCGTACGTGCTCGCCGACCCGGTGGACCGAACCCAGCGCTACGCCCCCCACGGTCGCTACTTATCCGTCACCGGCGCAGGACATTTCAGCCACGAAGAGGCGCCCGAGGAGATCAACCGGCACCTGATGAAGTTCCTCGAGCTGGTGTACGGGCGTCCCGTCAGCTGACGCAGGACCCGGTGGCGACCTGCTGGGTGTCGCCGATCTTGGAGAGCTGGCTGGACACCTCGTCGGCGGTCAACACGAAGCCGGTGTCGGGGTCGTCGACGGCGGCGCCGAACACGACGCCGAGTACGCGGCCGTTGAGGTCGATCAGCGGACCGCCCGAATTGCCTTGCTCCACACTGGCTCTGATGGTGTACACGTCGCGGGTGACCGGCGCCGGATCCCGGTAGATGTCAGGGCCGCTGAGCCTGATGGCCTCGCGGATCCGGGCCGGGGTGGCGGTGAAGTTGCCGCCGCCCGGATAGCCCAGCACCACAACGCTTTCGCCGCTTTTCGCCTCGCCCTGGGCGAACGCCAACGGCGGCGGCGGCAGGTTCGGGACGGCGAGGATTGCGATGTCGACCGACGGGTCATAGGAGACCACGGTCGCGTCGAGGGGGCTGCCGCTGGCGTAGATCTGGACGCTGTTGGACCCGGCCACCACGTGCGCGTTGGTCATCACCCGATCGGGCGCGACCACGAATCCACTGCCCTCCAACACCTTTTGGCAGCTGGGCGCGAGGCTGCGCACCTTGACCACGCTCGGCGCGGCGTTCGTCACCACCGGGTTGGTGGCCAGGGCCGGATCGGGCGACGCGACTGGAATCACCGGGGTGCGGCTGAACGGCTCGAGCACCGCGGGCAGCCCGGAGGTGTTCAACAGCGCCGAGAGGCGCTTGGGCACCGTCTTGAGCCAGGGCGGCGCGACCTCATTGACCTGCGCGAGCACCCGCGAACCGCGGACCGCGGCGGCCAGTTCGGGCTGGTCCTTGGACTGGGTCAGCGGGGTGGCCAGCAGCCACGCGGCGGTCAACACCACCACCAGCTGGACGCCGACGCCGATGACCGAGTCGACGGTTCGGATCGCGCGGCTGTGGATCGCGCCGCGAACGGCCCGCCCCAGCACAACGCCGGCGACCTCACCGACGACCACCAGCGCGAGGATCAAGAACAGCGCGGTGAACAGCTTGGCGCGCGGCGCGGCAATGTGGCTGACGATGTGCGGCGCCAGCAGCACGCCCGCGATGGCGCCGAGCAGCACGCCGACGAACGACAGCAGCGAGCCCAGCGCCCCCGAACGCCAGCCCGAGATCGCCGCGATGAAAGCGACTGCCAGCACGGCGATGTCGAGCCACTGCGACGGCGTCATCGAATTCATGTTCATCGACGGGGGCCGCCCGTGTCGCCGACCAACACCATCGCCTCGTCCAGCTCCAGGATCTTCGTGGTGTCCCACGGCCGAGCCCAGCCGGCGACATCCAGCACCGCGGAGATCACCTGGCCGGTGAATCCCCATACCAGCATCTGATTCAACAGAAACGCCGGGCCGGCCCAGCGGCGGCCGAGGTTGCCCCGGTACACCATGAGCCGGTTCTCCGGATTGATGAAGGCGCGCACCGGAACCCGCGACACGATTGCCGTTTCGGTCTCGTCGACGACGGCCACCGGCCCCGGATCCGGCGAATACGCCAACACGGGGACGACGTGGAACCGCGACGGCGCGATGAAAGTCCGTTCCATCGTGGCGAGTGGACGCAGCCGGCTGACGTCGATCCCGGTCTCCTCCTGCGCCTCGCGCAGCGCGGTGGCCACCGGGCCGTCGTCGCCAGGATCCGAGGCGCCGCCGGGAAAGGCCGCCTGGCCCGCGTGGTGGCGCAATGTCGAGGCCCGCACGGTCAGCAACAGGTCGGCATCGTCGGGCACACCGCCGTCGGCCGGGCCGGACTCGGGACCCGAAAACAACACCAGCACCGCCGCCTCGCGGTCGTCACCGAGGAATGACGCCATCGATGCCGCCGCCTTGGACGCGGTCACCATCGCCAGCACGCCGGCCGGCAGCCGATGCCGGTACGCCTCGGGGATCTGACCTACGTTGTCCACCAGCGGACGCAACCAGGGCGGAGACACGTCGGGCATCAGCGGGATGGCTGAACTCACCGGCGCCTCCCTCGGTCCAGTCAATCTGCCTATCCCGCGTCGTTTCCGACCGCAGCGGCGATCTCGTCGGCACTGGCGAAAGGCCGCGGCAGCATCTGCGCAACGCTACCGTCCGGCCGGAGGACGACCGTCGCAGGCATCACATTTACCACACGCAGCGCGGCAGCGACCCGACGACGGCCGTCCTGCAGCGTCGGCAGCCGAACACCCAACTCCGCCAATCGCAGTAACCCGGCCGTCTCGTTCTCGTCCTGGTGGACCGTCACCACCATCACCTCCGACCCGACCCGCCGCTGATACTCCGCCATCGCGGGAAGTTCGGCCGCGCACGGCGCGCACCAATACGCCCAGAGGTTGAGGACCACCCGGTGCCCGGCCAGCGCGCGGGCGACGTCGACGGCAGAACCGTCGGCGGCGCATTCCACCGAGACGCCGCGCAGCGCCGCCGGGCCGGGGCCGCCGCCGGGGGTCGGACACGGCGGCAGGTTGGCGCGCTGGCGCGGACCCGCCAGCGCGGCGGGTGTGTCGGCGTCGCGGTGCTCGCGGGGGGCAGGCGGCGCGGTCGTCGTGGTCGGTGCCGAATCGTCGTGCAGCGAAGCCACCAGCGCAGCGATCAACGCCGCCACCACCGCCAGGATCGCGATGGTCCACCGGGTTGTCCGGGTCAACGTCGCGCGCCCCGGTATTAGAGCCCCACCAGGGCCAGCAGGTGCTCGGTTTCCGGGCCCTGGACGAGGGGCGCGGCGAGCAGCGGTTCGGTGGGGCCCAGCCCGAAGGACGGGCAGTCCTTGGCGAGGATGCAGGCGCCGCACGCCGGTTTGCGGGCGTGGCAGACCCGGCGGCCGTGAAAGATGACGCGGTGGCTGAGCATGGTCCACTCGCGGCGTTCGATCAGCTCGCCGACCGCGTGCTCGATCTTGACCGGATCCTTTTCGATGGTCCATCGCCATCTGTGCACCAAGCGCGAGAAATGGGTGTCGACGGTGATTCCCGGGATGTCGAAGGCGTTGCCGAGGATGACGTTGGCGGTCTTGCGGCCCACCCCGGGCAGGGTGACAAGCTCGGCCATGGTCGACGGCACCTCGCCGTCGAACCGCTCGACGAGGGCCTGCCCCAGCCCGATCAGCGACGAGGCCTTGTTACGGAAGAAACCGGTGGGGCGGATGAGGTTTTCCAGCTCGTCGCGGTCGGCTTGCGCGTAATCCAGCGCGGAGCGGTATCGCTTGAACAACGCCGGCGTGGTCAGGTTGACCCGCTTGTCGGTGCTCTGCGCCGAAAGGATGGTGGCCACCGTCAGCTCCAGCGGCGTCGTGAAGTCCAGCTCGCAGTGGGCGTCCGGAAATGCTTGCGCCAGTGCGCGATTCATTCGCCGCGCCCGTCGCACCAATCCCACTCGCGTCTCTTTGGACCAGCGATCGGTGACGACACCGTCCGAAGCGGGAGGCGTTGACTTCGAGGGTCCGGATGCCTTTGCCGCTGTCACCTACGACAGAGTACTGATTTCGTGATCTGGCTGAGACCTAAGCCATGTTTACTTTCCCTGTGTCATGGTTGCTGGTGGCGTGCGTTCCCGGGCTGTTGATGCTCGTGACGTTCGGTCTGGGGCGGCTGGAATCCGACCTGTCGCAAGACACCGTCTCGGTGACCGATGTCGACGAATTCCTCGAGTACGCCGAGGCCGTCGACGTGCACACGCTGGCCCGCGAAGGCATGCCGGAGGCGCTGGAATACCTGCACCGGCGCCAGGCCCTGCGGCCCGCGGATTCACCGCCGGCGCAACCGGCGATCGGACCGCGGCACGCCAAGCCGGTGTTTGCCACCGCCGTGGGTGACCGCGATCAGGCCGGTCTACCGACGCGGATACCGGCCCATTCGCGTGTCAATCCGCAATTTAGGGGGACTAGACACGTCGATCGTGTGTAGCGTGGCACGTTGGACACAATTGGCCTACCTCTAGACTTACGTCACACGGGGCAGGGTTGGCCTGCCCGTATCACAAGTGGAAGCTGAAGAGGCAACGGTGGACGAGATCCTGGCAAGGGCAGGAATCTTCCAAGGGGTTGAGCCCGGCGCGGTCACCGCGCTGACCAAGCAATTGCAACCCGTCGACTTCCCGCGCGGGCACACGGTTTTCGCCGAGGGGGAACCGGGCGACCGGCTGTACATCATCGTTTCGGGGAAGGTCAAGATCGGTCGGCGCTCGCCGGACGGCCGCGAGAATCTGCTGACGATCATGGGCCCGTCGGACATGTTCGGCGAGTTGTCAATCTTCGACCCCGGCCCGCGTACTTCCAGCGCGACCACCATCACCGAAGTTCGGGCCGTATCGATGGACCGCGACGCGCTGCGGGCGTGGATCGCGGATCGCCCGGAAATCGCCGAGCAACTGCTGCGGGTCCTTGCCCGACGGCTGCGGCGGACCAACAACAACCTGGCCGACCTCATCTTCACCGACGTGCCCGGCCGGGTGGCCAAGCAGCTGCTGCAGCTGGCACAGCGGTTCGGCACCCAGGAGGGTGGCGCGATGCGGGTCACCCACGACCTCACCCAAGAGGAGATCGCCCAACTGGTGGGCGCTTCGCGGGAGACCGTCAACAAGGCCCTGGCCGATTTCGCCCACCGCGGCTGGATCCGGCTGGAGGGCAAGAGCGTGCTGATCTCGGACTCGGAGCGGCTCGCGCGGCGCGCCCGATAGCGTTCCCCGCCGACCAGACGCAAAAGCCCCCGACACGCCGAGCGAAAAGGCGCTTTTGCGTCTGCTCGCGCTACCGAGTACGCAGGTAGTCCAGTTGCGCTTGCACCGACCATTCGGCCACGTCCCAGAGCTTCTCGTCGACGTCGACATAGACGTACTCGACGATCTCGCGCGTGGTGGCCTCGTTACCGAGATCCCGTAGCGCGGCGCGGACCTGCTCCAGGCGTTCGTGCCGGTGCGTCAGGTAGCCCGCCGCGACGGATTCCAGGTCGGCCAGCTGCGGGCCGTGCCCGGGCAGCACCGTGCGCCGGCCCAAACCATGTAGCCGCCGCAGCGATTCGAGGTAGTCGGCCAGGCTGCCGTCCTCCTTGTCGATGACGGTGGTGCCGCGGCCCAGCACGGTGTCCGCGGTCAGCACGGCATCGTCGAGCAGGAACGACAGCGAGTCGGCGGTGTGGCCGGGCGTCCCCATCACCTTGATCTTGAGGCCGGCCGCATCGATCACTTCGCCGTCGGTCAGGTGACCGCCCAGGCCGCGGAGGAATCCGCTGCCCGCGGACCGAACCGTCGCGCCGGTCAGCTCGACCAGCTTGTCGATGCCGTCGGTGTGGTCGCCGTGCCGGTGGCTGATCAGTACCAGCGCGATGCGGCCCAGCGCGGCGATCCGTGCGATGTGCTCGTCGTCGTCGGGGCCGGGATCCACGATCACCAGCTCGTCGCTGCCCGGGCCGCGCAGCACCCAGGTGTTGGTGCCCTCCAGCGTCATCAGGCCCGGGTTGTCGGCCAACAGCACCGAGGCAGTGTCGGTGACCGCCCGCAGCCTGCCGTATGCGGGATGGGTCAGCGACTCGGCGGTCTCGGTCACGGCCGTCAGTCGACCTCCACAATCAGCTCCACTTCCACGGGCGCGTCCAGCGGCAGCTCGGACACCCCGACCGCCGAGCGCGCGTGGGCGCCTTGGTCGCCGAACACCTCGCCGAGCAGGTCGGAGGCCCCGTTGATGACGCTGGGCTGCCCGTTGAAACCCGGAGCCGACGCAACGAACCCGACGACCTTGACCACCCGCGCGACGGCGTCGATGCCCACCAGCGAATGCACGGCAGCCAGCGCGTTGAGCGCGCAGATCCGCGCCAGCGACCTGGCGTCCTCGGGGCTGACCTCGGCGCCGACCTTGCCGGTCCGGGGGAGCTGCCCGCCCTCCATCGGCAGCTGGCCCGAGGTGTAGACCAGGTTGCCGGTGCGCACCGCGGGAACGTACGAGGCCAACGGCGCAACCACCTCGGGAAGCGTGAGGCCGAGCTGCCCGAGCCGGGCCGACGCGCCCATCTCTACTTGGGGCGCTTCAAATATGCGACGTGCTGCTCGCCGGTGGGCCCGGGCAGCACGGACACCAACTCCCAGCCGTCGGCGCCCCACTGGTCGAGGATCTGTTTGGTGGCGTGCGTCAACAGCGGGACCGTGACGTATTCCCATGCGATGGGTTGGCTCATGACGCGAGCTTATCGGTCAGCTTTCCAGGGCTCTGGCCAGCCCAAGGGCGGTGCGGCGGTCGGGCTAGCATGCGAAGGTGGCATCCACTGGAAGCGGCGGTAGTTTCGTCGGTTGGCCCGCCCGCCTGTCGAAGGCGCGCTTACATTTCGTGACCGGAAAAGGCGGGACGGGTAAGTCGACGGTCGCGGCCGCGCTCGCCCTGACGCTGGCGGCGGGCGGCCGCAAGGTCCTGCTCGTCGAAGTCGAAGGGCGCCAAGGGATTGCGCAACTCTTCGACGTCCCGCCGCTGCCCTACGAGGAGGTCAAGATCGCCACCGCCGAGCGCGGCGGGCAGGTCAACGCGCTCGCGATCGACATCGAGGCCGCGTTCCTGGAATACCTGGACATGTTCTACAACCTGGGCATCGCGGGCCGGGCGATGCGACGCATCGGCGCCATCGAGTTCGCGACGACGATCGCGCCCGGCCTGCGCGACGTGCTGCTCACCGGCAAGATCAAGGAGTCGGTGGTCCGCCTCGAAAAGGGGGCCAAGAACCCGGTCTATGACGCGGTGGTCGTCGACGCGCCGCCGACGGGCCGCATCGCGCGCTTCCTCGACGTCACCAAGGCGGTGTCCGACCTGGCCAAGGGTGGGCCGGTGCACTCGCAATCCGAGGGTGTGGTGAGGCTGTTGCACTCCGATCAGACCGCCATCCATCTGGTCACGTTGCTAGAGGCGCTGCCGGTGCAGGAAACGCTCGAGGCCATCGAGGAGCTCGCCGAGATGGAGCTGCCGATCGGCAGCGTAATCGTGAACCGCAACATCCCGTCGTTCCTGGAGCCGCGCGATCTGGCGAAGGCCGCCGAGGGGGACGTGGACGCGGACTCCGTGCGGTCCGGCCTGCAAATGGCGGGAATCAAGCTTGGCGACACCGACTTTGCGGGCCTGCTGACCGAGACCATTCAGCATGCGACCCGGATCACCGCGCGGGCCGAGACGGCGCAACAACTCGACGCGTTGAAGGTCCCGCGCCTGGAGCTGCCGGCGATTTCCGATGGCATCGACCTCGGCAGCCTGTATGAGCTGTCGGAAACTCTTGCGCAGCAGGGAGTCCGATGAGCGTCACGACGAAAACCCTTGATATGGCCGCGATCCTGGCCGACCGATCCAATCGGGTGGTGGTGTGCTGCGGCGCCGGCGGGGTGGGCAAGACGACCACCGCGGCCGCGATGGCGATGCGCGCCGCCGAATACGGCCGCACGGTATGCGTTTTGACGATCGACCCGGCCAAGCGGCTGGCGCAGGCGCTCGGGGTCAACGACCTCGGCAACACCCCGCAGCGGGTGCCGTTGGCGCCCGAAGTGCCCGGCGAGCTGCACGCGATGATGCTCGACATGCGCCGCACCTTCGACGAGATGGTGATGCAGTATTCCGGCCCCGAGCGGGCAGAGGCGTTGCTGAACAACCAGTTCTACCAGACGGTTGCCACATCGCTTGCCGGCACGCAGGAGTACATGGCGATGGAGAAGCTCGGCCAGTTGCTGAGCCAGGACCGCTGGGACCTCATCGTCGTGGACACCCCGCCGTCGCGCAACGCGCTGGACTTCCTGGATGCGCCGAAACGGTTGGGCAGCTTCATGGATAGCCGGCTGTGGCGGCTGCTGCTCGCACCCGGCCGCGGCATCGGCCGATTGGTCACCGGCGCAATGGGTTTGGCGATGAAGGGCATGTCCACGATCATGGGCTCACAATTGCTCAGCGACATCGGTTCATTCGTGCAATCACTGGAATCGACCTTCGGCGGTTGGCGGGAAAAGGCCGACCGCACCTACTCGCTGCTGAAGAGACGCGGCACGCAGTTCGTCGTGGTGTCGGCCGCCGAACCCGACGCGCTGCGCGAGGCGGCCTTCTTCGTCGACCGGCTGTCGCAAGAGGGCATGCCGCTCGCGGGGCTCGTCCTCAACCGCACCCACCCGACGCTGTGCTCGCTGCCGGTCGAACGGGCCATCGACGGAAGCGAGACGCTCGAAGCCGCCGATTCCGAGGCCGCCGCGCTGGCTTCCGCCGTGCTGAAGATCCACGCCGACCGGGCACAAACCGCCAAACGCGAGGTCAGGCTGCTCTCCCGTTTCACCGGCGCCCACCCACATGTCCCGGTCATCGGGGTTCCGTCGCTGCCGTTCGACGTTTCCGATCTCGACGCGCTGCGGGCGCTCGCCGATCAGATCACCGCCCCCGGCGACGAGGCGGCCCGCGCGGCGAGCGGCTGAGAACGCGCGCTCGGTGAGCGAATCAATCTGTTGGGCACACGCCGGTCAGACGCTTGCGGACGCTATTTGACACGAGCGATTCCCGGAGGGCTCCTGTGGGCTCGTTGCTGTCGAATTTCTATTGGGCACAAGCCAGCTCGTATTCAACACGAGCCAGTTTTATATTGAACACAGTCCAATTAAGAGCACCGCTTAGGGCTGTAACAGTTATGTAATCACGAAAACGGTTATTTTCAGAGCCGTTAGTTTGCCCACGGCCGAGAGCTTGGTCAGAAATCTCGAATCAGCCGGCGGTGCGGCCGCGGCGCTTGTCGAAGAAGTCCTGCCAGGAGACGACTTCCGGATGCTGCTTGAGCAGCGCCCGGCGCTGACGCTCGGTCATGCCGCCCCACACCCCGAACTCGACCTTGTTGTCCAACGCATCCGCCCCGCACTCCTGCATCACCGGGCAGTGGCGGCAGATCACCGCCGCCTTGCGCTGGGCGGCGCCCCGAACAAACAGTTCATCGGGGTCAGTAGTCCGACACAGCGCCTTCGAAACCCACGCGATCCGTTCCTCGGCGTCGACACTACGCAAGACGCCCTGAGCAGCCGCAATGTTCGTTCGACGTGCGGCCGGCCGTGAACCTGACACGAGCTGTTCCCTTCCTTCCGACCGCTGGTCGCGGCCGCCCTCCTCAGGTGCAGACCCTTGCTGCGATCTACGCCACACCATGCAATTCGGTGTTATCTGAATCTCACCGTGTGTCTAAGTTAGGTGGTCAGGTGGCAATTGCGCAACAGTCTGATAACGCTTTTTTTGGGACGGGCGTGCAGCCTTACCGAAAAGGATAATGCCGAGCGAGGCCTCGCGCACTTCACCCCGGTGGCTGACCCGTGACGGAACCGAAAATTTTTTTCCGAGCCCCATCGTAAGTTCGCTGGTCACGGTGTGGGAGGGCTTTGGGCCAACTCGTGGCGTGGTCAGGTGAGCGGGGGCGGCTACCCTAGAACGCATGTCAGACCGCCCCCCGGCCGCACTCACGGTTCTCAAGCTCGCGGGGTGCTGTTTGTTGGCCAGCGTCGTCGCCACGGCCCTGATGTTTCCGCTCGCGGGTGGGATCGGGCTGATGTCCAACCGGGCCTCTGAGGTCGTCGCCAACGGGTCCGCCCAGCTGACGCAGGGTGAGGTGCCCGCGGTGTCGACGATGGTCGACAAGAAGGGCAATGTCATCGCGTGGCTCTACTCTCAGCGCCGCTTTGAGGTGCCCACCGACAAGATCGCCAACACCATGAAACTGGCGATCGTCTCGATCGAGGACAAGCGCTTCGCGGACCACAACGGGGTGGACTGGAAGGGCACCTTGACGGGGCTCGCCGGCTATGCGTCCGGCGACGTCGACACCCGCGGCGGCTCGACCATCGAACAGCAGTACATCAAGAACTACCAGCTGCTGGTGACCGCCCAAACCGACGCCGAGAAGCGCGCGGCGGTGGAAACCACCCCGGCGCGAAAGCTGCGCGAGATCCGGATGGCGCTCACGCTCGACAAGACCTTCACCAAGCCGGAGATCCTGACGCGCTATCTGAACCTGGTGTCGTTCGGCAACGGTTCGTTCGGGGTCCAGGACGCGGCCCAGACCTACTTCGGCATCAACGCCTCGGACCTGAACTGGCAGCAGGCGGCCCTGCTCGCCGGCATGGTGCAGTCGACCAGCGCGCTCAACCCGTACACCAACCCCGACGGCGCGCTGGCCCGACGGAACCTGGTCCTCGACACCATGATTCAGAACCTGCCCCAGGAGGCCGACGCCCTGCGGGCCGCCAAGGCCACGCCGCTGGGGGTGCTGCCCCAACCCAACGAGCTGCCTCGCGGCTGCATCGCGGCCGGCGACCGCGCCTTCTTCTGCGACTACGTCCAGGAGTACCTGTCGCGCGCTGGGATCAGTAAGGAACAGGTGGCCCGGGGCGGCTATCTGATCCGCACCACGTTGGACCCGGACGTGCAGATTCCGGTCAAGGCGGCCATCGACAAGTTCGCGAGCCCGACCCTGCCGGGCATCTCGAGCGTCATGAGCGTCATCGAGCCGGGCAAGACCTCCCACCACGTGATGGCGATGGCCAGCAACCGCACCTACGGCTTGAACCTCGACGCCGGCGAGACGATGCGACCGCAACCGTTCTCCCTGGTCGGCGACGGCGCCGGCTCGGTCTTCAAGATCTTCACCACCGCCGCGGCGCTGGACATGGGCATGGGCATCAACGCCACGCTCGAGGTGCCGGGCCGGTTCCAGGCCAAGGGCATGGGCAGCGGCGGGGCCAAGGGCTGCCCGAAGGACACCTGGTGCGTCGTCAACGCGGGTAACTACCGGGGCTCGATGAACGTGACCGACGCGCTGGCCACCTCGCCCAACACCGCGTTCGCCAAGCTGATCCAGCAGGTCGGCGTGACCCGGACGGTGGACATGGCGATCAAGCTCGGACTGCGGTCCTACGCCGATCCCGGCACCGCGCGCGACTACAACCGCGACAGCAACGAGAGCCTGGCCGACTTCGTCAAGCGGCAAAACATCGGCTCGTTCACCCTCGGCCCGATCGAGGTGAACGCGCTGGAGTTGTCCAACGTCGCCGCCACCCTGGCCTCCGGCGGCGTGTGGTGCCCGCCGAACCCGATCGACAAGCTGATCGACCGCAACGGTAACGAGGTCTCGGTGACGACCGAGACCTGCGATCAGGTGGTGCCCGAGGGCCTGGCCAACACGATGGCCAACGCGATGAGCAAGGACGCCGTCGGCAGCGGCACGGCGGCCGGCTCGGCCGGCGCGGCGGGCTGGGACCTGCCGGTGTCCGCGAAGACCGGCACCACCGAGGCGCACAGATCCTCCGCATTCGTCGGTTTCACCAGCCACTACGCGGCGGCCAACTACATCTACGACGACTCACCCAACCCGACGGATTTGTGCTCCGCCCCGCTGCGTCACTGCGGCGAGGGGGATCTCTACGGCGGAAACGAGCCGGCGCGCACCTGGTTCACCGCGATGAAACCGATCGCCAACAATTTCGGCGAGGTGAAGCTGCCGCCGACCGACCCCCGCTACGTCGAGGGCTCCCCCGCGTCGCGGGTGCCGGCCGTCACCGGCCTGGACGTCGACGCGGCACGCCAGCGCATCAAGGAGGCGGGCTTCCCGGTCGCCGACCAAACCAACTCCGTGAACAGCAGCGCGAAGGCGGGGGAGGTGGTCGGAACGTCACCGTCCGGCCAGACGATTCCGGGCTCGATCATCACGATCCAGGTCAGCAACGGCATCCCGCCGGCGCCACCGCCACCGCCCGAGGGCGGCCCACCGGTGGTCGGGTCGCAGGTGGTCGAGATTCCCGGCCTGCCGCCGATCACGATTCCGCTGCTGGCACCGCCGCCCCCGCCCGGGGCGCCCCCGCCGTAGCCGGCCGGCAAAAAGGGACTTGTGGCGCAAGCTATACGCCTCGAGACCGCAACCGGCAGTAGGCTTCCTGCATGGCTGACGTTCGCCCGAGTGCCCTGCCCGTCCTGATGCGCGCCGGTGCTGTCGCGCTCGGCTCAACCCTGGCCGGCATCGGTTACGCCTCGCTCGTCGAGCGCAACGCGTTCGTCCTGCGCGAGATAACCATGCCCGTCCTGTCACCGGGCTCCACCCCGCTGCGGGTGCTGCACATCAGCGACCTGCACATGACGCCCAACCAGCGCCGCAAGCAGGCCTGGTTGCGCGAGCTGGCTGCCTGGGAGCCCGACCTCGTCGTCAACACCGGCGACAACCTGGCGCACCCCAAGGCGGTGCCCGCGGTGGTGCAGACGCTGGGGGACCTGCTGTCGCGGCCGGGCGTCTTCGTCTTCGGCAGCAACGACTACTTCGGGCCCCGCCTGAAGAACCCGCTGAACTACCTGACCAACCCGTCGCACCGGGTCCGCGGTGAGCCGCTGCCCTGGCAGGACCTGCGGGCGGCGTTCACCGAGCGCGGCTGGCTCGACCTGACGCACACTCGTCGCGAGTTCGAGGTGGCCGGCCTGCACATCGCGGCCGCGGGCGTGGACGACCCGCACATCGACCGGGACCGCTACGACGCGATCGCGGGGCCGGCCAGCCCGGCCGCGAACCTGCGGCTCGGTTTGACGCACTCCCCCGAGCCGCGGGTGCTGGATCGCTTCGCCGCCGACGGCTACCAGCTGGTGATGGCCGGGCACACGCACGGCGGGCAGCTGTGTCTGCCGTTTTACGGCGCCCTGGTGACCAACTGCGGCCTGGACCGCTCGCGGGCCAAGGGACCGTCGCGCTGGGGCGCGAACATGGCGCTGCACGTCTCCGCCGGGATAGGCACCTCGCCGTTTGCGCCCGTGCGATTCTGCTGCAGGCCCGAGGCGACCCTGCTGACTCTGATCGCCAGCCCGATGGGCGACCGTGATTCCACCAGCGACCTGAGCCGTTCACAGCCGACCGCTTCGGTGCGTTGAGCGGCCGGACCCGGATCGCGGTCCGCACCCTGCCACGAAGCTGGACGGACGATGCGATCCGGCTGATCCAGGCCGACGCGCGGCGCAGCGCCGACACCCATCTGTTGCGCTATCCCCTGCCGTCGGCGTGGTGCAACGACGCGGACGTCGCGCTGTACCTTAAGGACGAGAGCACGCACATCACCGGCAGCCTCAAGCACCGGCTGGCGCGCTCCTTGTTTCTGTACGCGCTGTGCAACGGCTGGATCGGCGAGGGCACCACCGTCGTCGAGGCGTCCTCGGGTTCGACGGCGGTGTCGGAGGCGTACTTCGCGGCGCTGCTGGGGCTGCCGTTCGTCGCGGTGATGCCCGCGTCGACCAGCGCCTCCAAGATCAAACTGATCGAATCACAGGGCGGCCGTTGCCATTTCGTGACGGACTCGAGTCAGGTGTATGCCGAGGCCGAGCGCGTCGCCAAGGACACCGGTGGGCACTACCTGGACCAGTTCACCAACGCCGAACGCGCCACCGACTGGCGCGGCAACAACAACATCGCCGAGTCGATCTACGAGCAGATGCGCGACGAGCGACACCCCGTCCCGGAGTGGATCGTCGTCGGCGCGGGCACCGGCGGCACCAGCGCGACCATCGGCCGCTACATCCGCTACCGGCGCCACGCGACCCGGCTGTGCGTCGTCGACCCGGAGAACTCCGCGTTCTTTCCCGCCTACGCCGAGGACCGCTTCGACATCGTGATGTCCAACTCTTCGCGGATCGAGGGCATCGGCCGGCCGCGGGTCGAGCCGTCGTTTCTGCCCGGTGTCGTCGACCGCATGGTCGCTGTGCCCGACGCGGCGTCCATCGCCGCCGCCCGCCACGTCAGCGCCGTCCTGGGGCGCCGGGTGGGGCCGTCGACGGGTACCAACCTCTGGGGCGCCTTCGGGCTGCTCGCCGAGATGGTCTCCGCGGGCAGCAGCGGGTCGGTGGTCACCCTCCTGGCCGACAGCGGCGAGCGCTACGCCGACACCTATTTCAGCGACGAGTGGGTCAGCGCGCAGGGGCTCGATCCCACCGGCCCCGCCGAGGCGCTGGCTGAATTCGAGCACAGCTGCGCTTGGTCTGGCCCATAGCCAGCGGTTTCGTCAGGCGGCGTGCCGGTGCGATAGGCTGTCGTGGCTTCAAGCGGGGTGTGGCGCAGCTTGGTAGCGCGCTTCGTTCGGGACGAAGAGGCCGTGGGTTCAAATCCCGCCACCCCGACCAGTTTTGTTTTCATGGGCGCTGACGGCGGTTGCGGCTCGCGGGTTGCGCGATTCAGTCTTCCCTGCTCCCGGGAGCGACCGCCTCCCCCAACCCGTCAACCAGTAAAACAGGCGCATCGCGCGTGATCTCGGAGGAGCCCAATCTTCGGGCGCCGACGGCACAGCTAGTGCAATCAGAATCGGGATCAGAGTTGGGACCAGTGCGAGAACTATGCCGAAGTAGATCCAAAAGTCGCCCGGTGTAGCGTCCGCGTGAACCAACGGGCCATGCTCGCCTACGAAACCCGCGAACAATGCACCGACGACTGCCAGTGCAACCGCCGAGACAAAAGTACCCGCGAGCAAACCGAAGTCCGAATTAAGTTTGACCGGATCTTTATCTTCTAATTCCTCAGGCTCTTCAAGTTCCAATGATTGTTCCGTTCGTCCATGTTCCCCACGCCTCCCCTGGCCATTACTCGACTTTATCAAAAGCGCATCGATATACTCTATGAGCAACCGAGTTTTATGCGAGATAATCCAGCTGATTGTGATTACATACACAAGTAGGAATAGAAATAATGGACCACGCCGAAAACCGAAAAATGAGATCTGCCTCTGGAATTGTGTATCCATGACGTTGATATACATAAGGACAGTCAGGATGACCAGCGGCGCGGTAGTAACAATTACAGCTCCTGTGAGGATTCCGGGAAGGCGAAGTATCCATTTAGTCGACCACTTGAGCTTAGGTTCCCCAGGAGCCCTAACCTTGCGGTCGAACTTCTCGTCCCAGATGCCCTGTGATACGAAGTATTGCGCTAGTACCCACGCGAGGCCCGCAACCATAAGGCATGCGCCCACCATCAACATGCTTGTCGCCGGCATGGCCTCGGTCCAGGCGATTGCACATCCCTTCGGTCCCACCAATGCGCTTATGTTCCCAAACAGAAAAGCATCGAGGCCAAGTATCAGCACGCCCGATCCAAATAAAGCCAGCGTGTGTGCGATCTTGATATCGCGTAATTCCCCTGGCCCTTCCCTGCCGAGAAGGATGGCCATCACCGACATCATAAACCCCGCCAGAACGGTTGCGAGGGTCGCGTTTGGTGCTGATGTCGCGGTAAGACTCCAAGGAATTTGGTCCCAATTACATTTGTCAGATGCGTCCGCCATGCTGCTGGTAAGCACTTCGTCCTCCTTTAGCCGGCTGTTCGCCACACCCAGCGCGTCAGAGGTGCGCGCATTCGCCGGTACCTATCGACAACAGACAGCCCGGCCGCGTTCATCAGGGAAAGCTCGGCGCATCGGGTCGGGGGGCGCTTCACCGGCCGGTGTTCAGCGACGTGATACCTACCTCGGCGACGCAGAAGTTCCGCCGTGGAGAACGTCGTCCAGTCGCCTGACCGTAACCCTCTCACCATGGAATATCGCTGTCGTAGCTGACAATGTTCTTGCATCGCACCACAGCGCCAGCAAATTTGCTAGCGCTCAACACTCAGTCGAGCATCTCCGCGACGACGGCGGCGCCGTCGGCCATGCGCGCGAAGGTGGCGCCGAAGAATTGGGTTGCGACGTAGGTGCCAGCCGGGGACCGCACCCGGCAGCTAGCCCTCCAGTCCGGATTGGACCCGCCGACGATCGGCCCGCGCCCAGATCTGCACCTGCTCCCGCCCGACGAGGCGGCATCGGTGGGTCGTGGCCAGCTGGCGGGCCGCCTTCGTGAAACCCTGGTTGGTCACCACCACCGTCTGGTTGCACCGGTGTTGCAGCGCGCCCGCGACCACCTGCTGGACGGCGGCCACCCCGACGGCCTTGGCCTGCCGCTTGCATTGGACCGCCATGCAAACGCCGTCCCGCTTCGCGATCAGATCCACACCGTAATCACCCGTGCTGGTGGTGTGCGCGACGCTCCATCCCGCGGTCCGAAGCTGTGCCGCAACGAATTCCTCGAATTCAACGCCAGACATTTGGTCGATGGCCGCCAGGTTCGACGCCGCGTATCGCAGGTCCCGCCTTACCCGCCGCCCGACGCGGTACCGGTCGCGTCGAGCGTCGAACCACAACAGGGCGACGACGGTCAGGGCCAGGCCGCCCAGACCGGCCGCAAATCCCGCCGGCACGCTGCCCGTGGCGTGCTGGGTGAAATACCAAGGGAGAGCGAACCCCACCAGCAGGAAGGACCCGGCGATTATCTCCATGACTCCCCACGGTGGCGATGCGGACTCGTGCGATGAACGTAGCGGAGGACTACGACAATTCAGCGGAGGCGGAACCGAACCCTGGTGCCATTGCGCGGTGCGAGCATGATGGAGCGCCGCACGATCCTCTCCGGCGTCTCGTCGACGGCGCTGAACTCCCCCTCGCGCAGCAGCGTGTGCAGCACGGTGATCAGCTCGCGCATCGAGAACGCGGCGCCCAGACACCGTTTGACGCCGCCGCCGAAAGGGACCCACGCGTAGGTCTCGGGTCGGGCGCCGAGGAATCTCTCCGGGCGGAACTCGTTGGGTTGTTCGTAGGTATGCGGGTTGCGGTTGATCGCGATGATGTGGACGACGATGCGCGTGCCGGCCTCGACGAGGTAGCCACCGATCGGAAACGGCTGTGCCGCAACGCGTGCCGTGAAGGGCGCCGGCGGCCGGACCCGCAGCGTCTCGTGGATCACCGCGGTCGTAAAGGCTTCCTCACCGCTCAGGGCTTCGCTCTGTACCCGTCGTAGCGCGTCGGGGTGGTGCAGCAGCAGGTCGAAGACCCAGGCCAGCGTCGTCGCGGTGGTCTCGTGACCCGCCAGCATCAAGGTGATCAGGTCGTCGCGAATCTCGCTGTCGGACAGTCGTTCCCCGTCGTCGCCGCGGGCGCACGTCAGCAGCGAGAGGATGTCGAGCTGCCCACCCAGGCGGGGGTCTTCTCGCCGGCGCGCGATGAGCGGCATGACGACGCCGTCGATTTCGTCGTTGGCCCGCGCCCGCTGCGGCCACACCCTCAACGCGCCGAGGTGACGGAGCGCGTAGCGGACGGTCAATTGCTCTGAGACACCGAGGTTTAGCAGGCGCTCGAAGGGCCGGCCGAGCCGGCGGACCTCCTCGGGATCATCGACACCGAAGGTGACCCTGACGATCACGTCCAGCGTCAGCGCGCGCGCCGCCTTCAGCATTTCGAACGGGCGGTCAACGGGCCAGCCGTTCATCGCCGCGCGGGCGCAGTTCTGCATGATCGGTACGTAACTGCTCAGCGCGGCGCCGTGCAGCGGGGGCGTCAAGAGCTTGCGGCGGCGCAGATGCTCCGGTTCCTCCTGCACGAACATCGACCCGGAGCCGTAGATGGCCGCCGCCGGTCCGACGCCCTCACCGCCGAGCAGCACGTCCGGCGGGGCGGTGAAGACCTGCTTGACCAGCTCGGGGTCGGACACGATCGCCACGTCGCCCAGGCTGAGCACGGGCATGGTCATGATCGGCCCGTATCGGCGGATCAGCTCCAGCATCCGCCGCTCGCCGCCGGCAAGATAGGCGGCCGCATACGCCGCGGCGAGCACCGGCCGAAGTAGGCGCGGAGCCGGCAAGCCGGGCGGACGGCTCAAGGCCACGCTGACGACCGAAACACGGCGGGCCTAGATGGTCAAGGCCGCCCGCGACGGCGTTACGCGCAGTCTGCGCAGACCGGGAGACCCGAGTTCGAGGGGCGCAACCGGCTGCGGTGCTGCACCAGAAAGCAGCTCGAACACGTGAACTCGTCGGAGCGCTGGGGTATCACCGTCACCGACAATTCCTCGCCGGAAAGATCCGCGCCGGGCAGCTCGAAGAAGACAACATCGTTGGGGTCCTCGTCGACAACCGCGGTGGGTGTACCGGTGGCAGCGAGTTCGA
>NZ_LZKK01000018.1 GCF_001672815.1 Mycobacterium sp. E796
GACGGGCTGATCCGCGACGCGAACAACTACGAGCAGCAAGAGCAGGCCTCTCAGCAGATCCTCGGCAGCTAGCCCCCACACTTTTATTTCAGGAGGAAAACATGACCATCAATTACCAGTTTGGCGATGTGGATGCCCATGGTGCGACGATTCGCGCCCAGGCCGCGTCGTTGGAGGCCGAGCACCAGGCCATCGTTCGCGATGTGCTGGCTGCTGGTGACTTCTGGGGTGGCGCCGGTTCGGTGGCGTGCCAGGAGTTCATCACCCAGTTGGGTCGCAACTTCCAGGTGATCTACGAGCAGGCTAACGCTCACGGCCAGAAGGTGCAGACGGCGGGCAGCAACATGTCCAGCACGGACAGCGCCGTCGGGTCCAGCTGGGCCTGATTCGCCGCTTCAAAGCGGGGCCGCACACCGATTCGGTGTGCGGCCCCGTTCTTTGTCCGCCGGGCTATCCGGCGACCGGGGAACGCGGAATCAGCGAGGCGCGGAACCCAATCCGCTGAACCGCGCCCTCGGACTCGCGCCCGACCATGCCGCCCAGCGGCAGCTTGGAAACGCCCGTGGTTGCCGTCGGCGACGACGGAGCCCCCCACCCGCCGGGCATCGCGTTGGCGTCGAGAACGGGCAGCGGCGTCACCGACGACACCGCGTCCGCCCAACTCGGCGGCACGGCCAACGTGCCGAGCGAGGCAGCTTGACCAACGCTCGCCGAGGCGCCCGCGCCCAGACCCCCAACGGGCCCAACGCTTCCCAGGCCACTCATCGCTCCCCCGTCGGCTCCTTCAAGCGAACCCAAGCCCGCGAAATCCAGGCTCAAGCCGTACCCGTCAAACCCGAGCCCCGCGCCATCGGCACCCAGGCCGGCACCATCGCCGCCTAGTCCGGCCAGATCGGAGCCCAGGCCGATCGCGTCGAGCCCGAGGCCACCGTTCGCGCCCCCGAATACAGAAGTGAGGCTCGAGGTCAAGCCGGAAAGGACCCCCGCACTGGTGCTCGCGCCCTTGGCGGCGGTCTTGCCCGACGCTCCGGTCAGGCTCGTCAGCGCGCTGAGCGGCGCGGAAAGCCCGGAGGATCCCACCGAAGCAGCGGTGCCCGCGGCCGCCGGTGATAATGCCGTGCTGGACGCCGCGCCTGGAGTCGCGAGCGTTTGCAGGGCCTGCGGCACCGAGGAAATCAACTGCGCCGTCGTCGTCTGGGCATGGCCTGCGGCCTGGGTGCCGGTCGCCTGCGCGACGGCTCCGGCCTGACCGGCAAGTCCGCCGGGGTTGGTCGTTTGCGGCGGCGAGAATGTCGAAAAGGCCGACGCCGAAGCCGAATTAGCGGCGTAGTGGTACATCGCCGTCGCGTCCTGGGCCCACATTTCGCTGTACTCGGCCTCGGTGGCCATGATCGCGGGCGTGTTCTGCCCGAAGATGTTGGTCGCGATCAACGCCATGAGCTGAGCGCGGTTGGCCGCGACCAGTGGCGGCGGCACCGTCATCCCATACGCCGTTTCGAAGGCGGCCGCAGAAGCCGAAGCCTGGGCGCCCGCCTGCTCGGCCGCCGCGGCGGTGGTGGTCAACCAGCTCACGTAGGGCTGGGCGGCGGCCGCCGCCGCGGCCGACCCCGCGCCCGTCCACTGCTCGCCGGTCAGGGTGCCGATGATCGACTCCCAGGAGGTTGCCGTGGTGCTCAGCTCAGCGGCCAGGTTGCTCCAGGCCGCCGAAGCCGCCATGAGGGGTCCCGAGCCGGCACCGGTGTACATAAGACCGGAGTTGATCTCGGGGGGGAGCGCTGCAAAATCTAAGACCATTTTCGTATCCGTTCCTCTTAAGAATTTCCGCTGGTTTGGACTATTGCGACCGGTGGCTGCTTAGACGGCCTTGATCTTCGGCATGACGATCGGCTTGACGCCGTAGCGCGGCGCACCGAAGCCGGCGCTGTTGCGCGCGGCCGCGCCCAGCCCGGGCATGCCCGGCACGATCGTTCCGGTGCCGGCCTGCGGCGCGGCGGCGGTCCAACCCACTGTCTGCACCGCGGTCGCGGGAGAGGTGGCCGACACAAAGCTGCCGGCCCAGCTCGGCGGCGTCGACAACTTCCCCACCATGGTCGCGCTGCCCATGCCCGCGACCGGCATCGCGCCCACTGCGCCGCCCACGCCCACGCCCCCGGCGGGGCCCGTCGCACTGGCCGTGGCGGCGTCCGCGGCGCCGGCCGCCGCGGCGGCGTCACCGGTGTCGCTGGCGGCCGCCGGCAGCAGGCCACCACCCGCCATCCCGAGCAGGTCGGACGCGGCCGACGCATAGTTGCCGCCACCGATGTTGAACACGTTCGCCAGGTTGCTGGACAGGCTCGTCGGCAGGCCATTCGTGCTGCCGAGCGGGCCGCCGAACAGCGTGGCGAGCTGGTTGACAAGGTCGGTGGGGGTCGCCGCGGCCACGTTGGCGGCCTCGGTCGAGGTGTAGGTGCCCGAGCTCAGCCCCAGGGTGCTCACGAACTGCTGCTGCATCGCCTGAGCCTCGGCGGCGATCTGCTGGTAAATGGTGCCGTAGCTCGAGAAGAGCGCCGACTGCAGGGCCGACACCTGGTCGGCGGCCGCGGGAGCGATGGCCGTCGTCGGTGCCGCGGCACCCGCATTCTGCGCCGTCAGTGAATTGCCTATTCCTTCCAGCTGCGCTGCCGCGGCTAGCAACTCTTCGGGGATTGCTGTCAGAAATGACATCTGGTGCTCCTCGTGTTCGGAAAATTGCCGATCTCCCTTAAGGGCGATCGACCTGTGCGTGGGCGTAACGGCTCCTGTGCGTCGGCGTAAGGTTAACCAGGCACGACTCCACAGTCCCGACGGAAAAGGCTAGGGTGACTGCCGTTTACGGCTTCTTAACGCCGACGCGAGCAGTTTTAACAAGGTCCTGTCGGGCGACATAGCACTGTCATCTGAGATCGCCACGCAACGCACCAAACGGCGCCCGAAGCGCGCATCTTAGGCCAAGAGCGGACGGCATGCATCTCTCAATTTTTGCCGTTTTTGGGCGGGTGCGACGCCCTGAAGCGGCGCTTGGCGCGCTAGATTCGCCGCCGGGCCCCCATAGCCCAATTGGCAGAGGCAGCGGACTTAAAATCCGCCCAGTGTCGGTTCGAGTCCGACTGGGGGCACCGCGGCTGCCGGCTCCGGCGAGCGGCTTCGCACCGGTCCCGATCGAACTCCTGCAAGGATGCGTGAGTCAGGCCGGGGGGACGAATTTGAGGCCGATCGATGCAAGCTGAAACCGCTGCTGCTTACGCTCAGTCGGCGGTCCAGCCGGTTCGTGATGATCCGATAGCACGGCTGGCGCTGTTGCGGCGGATGTACAGAGTCCCGGAGGCGCTCGACCGGGGCTACCTTCCGTACCGGCGAGCGGCCTCGGCATTCATGCGATGGCAACTTCGGCGGGGCCTGTTGAACCCGCCGACTGAGCCGTCGCCCGGCAGCCCCTGGTGGCGGGCGCTGAACGAAGGGCTGCTGCGCGACACCGCCGAAGCCCGGGCGCTCGCCTTCGGCTACCCGGGCCAGCCTTCGAGCCGAGGCGTGACCGCGCATCTCGAGTTCATCAGGCGACCGACCGCGAGCAGCTGGTATCGCGCCCACAACACCAGCATCGTCGCGGGCTACTTGGCCAACATGCCGCTGGCGGCCGCAGAACGCCGCGTCGAGCGCTTCTTTCTCAATGTGGTTCTGCTTCGTGTGCTGTTCGCCCACGCGCTGGTGTCCGCCCCGCGATTGGCGCTGAGCTGGCTTGCGCCGCTGGGACGCCCGCTCGGTGACCCGCGCGTCGGAATGACCGGCATCTTCCTGTCACTGAGTCGGGTGCTGCCCGATCGCTATCCACTCGGCGACGACGTGCAGAACTACGTCACGGCCGAGCGTGGTTTCGGCCATCTCTTGGACATCGGCGTCATCCAGCCGAGGCTCGACTCGCTCTACCGGTGGTCCGCCGACGAGCTGCAGCTTCCCGCGCTGCGTGAATTGCTCGACGGTGTCACTCCTCGATACGCCTGGGATCCCGCCGATGACGCGATGTGGAAGATCGCGCCGTCGCCATTGGCACACGCGGCGCGGAAGCTGATTCGAGGCCCAATGCCTTGAGCGCCGGTGCGAAGCGCCGCCGACGGTTCGTGAAGGCTTTTCTGTAACCGTTCGCGCTGCGACGATGGGTCGACGCGATGTGGATGCGGGCCGAAGGAGCGCCAGCGAGATGAGCACCATGCGGTCAGTCGTCGCCGACACGCTGGGCGAACCGTCCGAGGTTCTGCACCTGAAAAGCCGTCCGGTTCCCGAGCCCGGCTTCGGTCAGGTCCGCATTCGGGTGTCAGCGGTACCCGTCCATGCCAGCGATCTGCACACCGTTCGCGGCAGATACGGGTTCACCCCGGCGTTTCCCGCCGTGCCGGGAATCGAATCGGTCGGCGTCATCGACGAACTTGGCGGCGGCGTGGACGGTCTGACCGTCGGGCAGCGCGTCATCACGATCGGAGTCACGGGCACGTGGCAGGAGTATGTCGTTGCGGAGGCCGGGCGGGTCTTGCCTGTTCCCGACAGCATGAGCGATTCCACGGCAGCCCAGATTCTCGCCAATCCGCTCACCGCCGTGATCTTGGCCGGCGACGAACTCGATGTCCGCCCGGGCGAATGGCTCCTGCAGACGGCGGCCGGTTCCACCGTGGGCCAGTCGGTCATCCAATTGGGAGTGCACGTCGGCTTCAAGACCCTCAATGTGGTCCGCCGCCGGGCGGCGGTCGAGGACATCGTCGGGCTGGGTGGCACCGCGGTGATCTGTACGGAAGACGAGGACCTGAGCGAGCGGGTGGCCGAGATATCGGGCGACGAGGGCGTGTCCAAGGCGATCGACTGTGTCAGCGGTCAGGTGGGTGCCGACGTGTCGCGCGCGCTGGCACCCCACGGTGAATTGATCGTCTACGGTGCGCTGTCCACGCACCGCCAAACCGATCCCGACAAACTCACCATCCCGATCTTCGCGCGCTCACTGATCTACGAAACCAAGACCGTTCGGGGATTCTGGCTGTTCCGCTGGTTCACCGAGACACCGAAGGATCGGATGGCTGCAACGATTGCTCGGACACTTCAACTCGCCGACAGCGGCGCGCTGCGTGTGCCGGAGGGCCAGCCGATCCCGGTCGAGAAGTTCAGTGAGGCAGTGGATTTGGCCGAGGCTCCCGCCCACGGGGGCAAGCCGCTGCTGGTGTTCGGGTTATGAGGCTGCGAGTGCCGCGAGTGCTTTTGCCGAAGCACTGCCCGGCTCGGGGTGGTAAATGAATACCTGGATGTCGGAGTCGGGAACGGTAAGCCTGGTGCGGCGAAGGTAGAGATCACCCGCGAGGGGATGTCGGATGTGGAGGATGCCGGTGCGGTATCCGACATCTGCACGTGCCCAGAGTTCGCGGAATCGGTCGCTGGCCGCCGAGAGCTCGTCGACCAAGGCGCGCAAGCGGGAATCGCCCACATCGCCGGCCACGGATTCCCGGAGACCACTCACAGCGACCTCGGTTGCCTCGTCCCAGTTGACGAAGAATTCGCGAGCGGCAGGTGCCAACAGCCGCCACCGCAAGAAGTTTTCGCCGGGGGCGAATCCTGGTGACAATGCGCACGCAATTGCATTGGCGGCCAACACATCTTGGTATCGGTTGGTGACGATCGCGGGAAGCGAGATCTGATCGATCATTTGATCCAGACCGTCAGTCGCCCTCATTGCAACAGGTCGAGGATTACGCGCCGCCTGCAAGCCTGCAATCCGATGCAAATGTTCTGTGGCTTGGATATCCAGTCGCAGCGCCCGGGCGAGCGCGTCGAGCACCTGTGCAGACGGGCGCCGGTCACGGCCTTGCTCGAGCCGCAGGTAGTAGTCGACGCTGATCCCGGCGAGCATCGCCAATTCCTCGCGGCGCAATCCCGGCACGCGCCTGCGGGGTCCGGAATTAAGCCCGACGTCCTCTGGGCGGATTTGTTCGCGGCGTGCGCGCAGAAAATCACCCAGCGCGCCGGCCGTCGTCGACATTGACTGATCTTAAGGCTGTTCCTCGCAGTACCAGGAGCAACAAGGTTGCCTTCCGGAGCCCCTAACCGGAATTGGCATTACCGGCGAAACGCTTCCCGTGAACGAAATACCCACACCATCAATCAAGGAGCACGCCATGACCATTCTTCACTTTCATCAGTCGACAACCGCCACCCCTGAGCAGTTCGTCGCTGGGCTCACCGACTTCGGACCGGGCCGTTCCGAGATCTTCCCGAACAGCGCCGACAGCGACCTCAAGGTGCACCGCCAGGGCGAGCGCGACGCCGACGTCACCGAAGGCTCGGGCGGCGTCTGGGAGCGCCTGCATTACGACTGGTCCGACCCCAACCGCATCGTGCTGACCACCACCGACTCGAACACCTGGGGCGGCGCGTCGGGTTACGTGTACACCCTGACCCGGCGTCCCGACGGCACCACGGATGTGGACGTCGTCATCGTCCGCGAGGGCAAGTCCTTCAAAGGCCGCGTGCTGGCGCTCCTCCTCGCGACGGGCGGCCGCAACGTGTTGAAGAAGCCGTTCGTCCACAGCGTCAAGGCCATCGAGGCCCGCAGCGACGCCGAACGTCGGCGATAACCGCAGTCGAAATGGACCAGCCCACCGAGGGGAATTGATATGCGCGCCATCAAGATTGACCGGTTCGGCGACCCCGCCCAGGTGCTCCGCGTCGTCGACATCGAAGAGCCGCCGCCACCGGGTCCGCATGAGGTGCTGGTGAGCGTTGAGTTCTCGCCGTTGAACAAACACGACCTACTGGTTGTCACCGGCATGCTGGCGCGACCCCCTCTGCCCCACATACCCGGCGCGGAGGGCGTCGCCCGCGTGCTTGCCATCGGCGCCGAGGTCGATGGACTTCAGGTCGGCGATCTGGTCGTGCTACCCCTGTATGCAGGTGCGTGGCGTGAGCGGCTCCTCGTGCCCGCCGACGGCCTGTTCGCACTGCCGGCCGACGGCGACATCGAGCAGTACTCGATGCTAGGCAGCAACCCCCCGACTGCAGGGTTGATTCTCAGCGAAAGCGCCCCTTTGCAGGTCGGTGATTGGGTGGTTCAGAACGCCGCGAACTCCGGTGTAGGGCGGTCCCTGATCGCGCTGGCCAAACGCCGTGGACTGAACACGATCAACCTGGCCCGCGACGAGGCGACGTTCGCCGAGCTGACAGCTGCCGGAGCCGACGTGGTCCACGCCGACGACCCTGATGCGGTCTCCGACGTTGGGGGAATGATCGGCGACGCGCGGGTGGCGCTGGCGGTGGACGCCGTCGGTGGTCCAGGGGTGGCGCGGCTGCTCGAATTGCTGTCCGACGGCGGATCGTTGGTCAGTTACTCCTGGGCCAGGGACGAACCCATGTGGGTCGACACCTCGACACTGGTCGCCAAGCATCTCACCGTTCGCGGATTTTTCGTCGGCGACTTCGATTACCGCGACAAGGTGCTGCCGGTCATCCGTGAGGCGGCACCGCTGGTGGCTGACGGCACCCTCGTGGTCCCGGTGGCGGGCGTGTACCCGCTGGACCACATCCAGGACGCGGTGCAGCACCTCTTCCGTGGCGGCAAGATCCTGATGCAGGTGGCGGGGCGATGAACTCGGGGCACGGGCGCGGACCCCTTGGGTTGGTTTCGACTGTTGCGCGCTGATTCGATAAATGCTTATATAGATGGATGTCGAATCAGACGGCACCAGGATGTTGCCCCGCTCTGAGCGCGGCGGCCCTGGAGGAGTCGCAGGCGGCGGAATTTGCCGCGATGTTCAAGGCGCTCGGCGACCCGGTGCGCCTGCGCCTGCTGAGCCAGATCGCCAGCCACCCCGGCGGGGAGGCGTGCGTGTGTGAGATCTCGGCGACCTTCGACGTCTCCCAACCGACGATTTCTCATCACCTCAAACTGCTGCGCTCGGCTGGGCTGTTGGACTGCGAGCGGCGGGGCACCTGGGTGTACTACTGGGTGATCCCCTCGGCGCTGCGGCAGCTTTCATCGGCCTTGCAGGTAGATGACCACTCGTTGATGGCCAAGCCGGGCTGTGGGTCGTGACCGCAACCCCGACGCCGGTGTCCGCTCCGGACGCGGTAGCGACCCGGCTTTCGACGCTGGATCGGTTCCTTCCTTTGTGGATCGGCGTTGCGATGGCCGCGGGTCTGCTGCTGGGCCGACTCATTCCCGGCATCGGGTCGGCGCTGGGTGCCGTTGAGGTCCAAGGCATTTCGCTGCCGATCGCGGTGGGCCTGCTGGTCATGATGTATCCGGTGCTGGCCAAAGTCCGCTACGACCGGCTTGACGAGGTCACCAACGACCGCAAGCTGATCGTGTCGTCGCTGCTGCTCAACTGGCTGATCGGTCCGGCGGTGATGTTCGCGCTGGCGTGGCTGTTGCTCGCGGATCTGCCCGCCTACCGGACGGGGTTGATCATCGTGGGGTTGGCCCGCTGCATCGCCATGGTCATCATCTGGAACGACCTGGCGTGCGGGGACCGCGAGGCCGCGGCGGTGCTGGTGGCCTTGAACTCGCTGTTCCAGGTCGTCATGTTCGCCGCGCTGGGCTGGTTCTATCTGTCGGTACTGCCGGGCTGGCTGGGCCTGGCGCAAACTGGTATCGCCGTGTCCCCGTGGCAGATCGCGAAATCCGTGCTCATCTTCCTCGGCATCCCGCTGCTGGCCGGATACCTGTCGCGTCGGCTGGGTGAACGGACCAAGGGCCGCCACTGGTACGAGACGACGTTCCTGCCCCGCGTCGGTCCGTGGGCGCTGTACGGCTTGTTATTCACAATCGTCATCCTGTTCGCCTTGCAGGGCCACCAAATCGCCTCCCGGCCATGGGATGTCGCCCGAATCGCCGTGCCGTTGCTGGCCTACTTCGCGATCATGTGGGCCGGCGGCTACGCCCTCGGCGTCCTGCTGCGGTTGGGCTACGCGCGCACCGCCACCCTGGCGTTCACCGCCGCCGGCAATAACTTCGAGCTGGCCATCGCCGTGGCGATCGCGACCTACGGCCCGGCATCCGGGCAAGCCCTGGCCGGGGTGGTCGGACCGCTGATCGAAGTGCCCGTGCTGGTCGGGCTCGTCTACGTTTCCCTGGCGATGCGCTCGCGGCTGTTCGGGTCAGAACCGGACGGAGGGGCCCGGGCCGATGCCGGATAGGCCCAGTGTGTTGTTCGTCTGCGTCCATAACGCCGGACGCTCGCAGATGGCCGCCGCCCTGCTCGGACGCATCGCCGGCGAGGCCATCGAAATTCGCTCCGCCGGAACCGAACCCGCCGACCGGATCAACCCTGTCGTCGTCGCGGCGATGGCCGAACTCGGCGTCGACGTCACCGCCGCCACCCCGAAAATCCTGACCGCCCACTCGGTGCAGACCAGCGACGTCGTCATCACTATGGGCTGCGGCGACGCCTGCCCCTACTTTCCGGGGGTGTCCTACCGCGACTGGAAACTTCCCGACCCCGCCGGCCAGCCCTTGGCCACCGTAAGGGCGATACGTGACGACATCGCCGAGCGCGTCGCGTCACTGGCCGCCGAACTCCTACCCAACGCCACGACTACATAATTCGCACCGAAGGAAGGAACCCTCATGTCTCGCGTGCAGCTGGCCCTCAATGTCGACGACCTCGACGAAGCAATCATGTTCTATTCCAAGCTGTTCAATACCGAACCGGCGAAGGTCAAACCCGGCTACGCCAACTTCGCGATCGCCGAACCGCCGCTGAAACTGGTGCTGCTCGAAAACCCGGGCCACGGCGGCACTCTCAACCACCTCGGCGTCGAAGTCGAAACGGCCGAGGAAGTGCACGCGGAAATCGACCGGCTCGCGAGCGGGGGCATGCTCCCGGAAGAGCAAATCGGCACCACGTGTTGCTACGCCACGCAGGACAAGGCCTGGGTCACCGGGCCCGCAGGCGAGAGGTGGGAGGTCTACACCGTCCTGTCCGACTCGGAGACCTTCGGTACCAGCCCCGAGCCGCTCGTAGCCGAGGCAACGCCCGGTTGCGCCTGCGGCGACGACGCCGCCTCGGATGTGGCTGCGACGGGCACGGCCCGGTGCTGAGCGACCTCTAGAAAGGCATCCTCACGTGCAGGTGCTCGCCTACCTGGCCGCCACACTCGTCGCGGTATGGGGAGTGGCCCACGCCGTGCCCACGAAACGGGTGGTAGCGGGTTTCGCGCCGATCACGGCCGACAATCGACGCGTTCTCACCCAGGAGTGGCTGGCCGAGTCCTTGACCATGTGGGGCATGGCCGCCCTGGTGGCCGCGGCGACCGCCACCGCGGGCGACAGCCAGGTAACCGCCATCGTCTACCGCGTCGTCGCCGGGCTACTCCTCGCCCTCGCTGTGCTCACGGCGCTCACGGGCGCACGAACCCCGATCGTATGGTTCAAGGTCTGTCCCGTGCTGCTGGCCTTGTCCGCAATTCTGTTGCTGGTGGCCAGCATTCGGGTCTGACGTGGCGCGGTCAGATCCCGGTGCACAGGGTCGGGGCGTCGCACACATTCCCCGGGCAATACGTCGAGTGCGCGGCGTTGACCATCGTCCCGACGTCCAACAACGTCACGCCCCTCGCGTTCAAGTGGGCATGAACGTCGTCGGCGATCTGTTGGGGCGTCCAGCCCCAGGTGAGGTCGTAGCAGATGAGATGTGCCTCCCCGATGAGCGCCTCTTCCGTTTGCGGCGGCCAATGGAGACCAACGGCGCTCAGCTGGGCGAGATACGCGTCGTCTTGAGGGGTGGTGGCGCTCGCGGTCGCAGCGCTACCAAGCAGCGCGGCGCCGGCCATCATGGGGATGGCCAACGCGGCCAGCCAGCGAGGTGAGGGCATTTGATTCCCTTTCTTTCTCGGCGTTAATTGGCCGCCACTAGCGCGCGGTTCGGGAGCAGCAAAATCCGAAGAGAACAATAGCGAAATGCGCAGTAAGTTGGTCGGGTTCGTTACAGATCGCCTCACCGGGAAGGAGGCAGCGCCGAAGTGCCCGAGGATCCGCGCGTCGACGATGTCTCCCGCCAATACGATCGGTGGGAGTATCCGCCGCCCGTAACCGATCTGGAGGCGTGGACCAAAAACCATTGGGATTGGTTCGATCCGTTCTGGGCCCATCGCGTCTTGTGGCCGAACCGGGAGTACAAACCGGACTCCGACATCCTGATCGCGGGTTGCGGCACGTATCAGGCGGCGGTCTTCGCCTTCATGAATCGCTCCGCGAAAGTGGTGGCGATCGATGTCAGCCGGTCCGCACTCGATCACGAGCAGTATCTGAAAGACAAGCACGGGTTGGAAAATCTGGAGCTGCACCTGCTTCCGATCGAAGAGGTGTCGGCGCTGAACAGCGACTTCGATCTAATCGTCTCCAGCGGCGTCCTGCACCACATGGCCGATCCTTTGGCCGGCCTGACGGCGCTGGGCGAATGTCTGCGAAGAGACGGCGCTCTGGGCGTCATGCTTTACGCGAAATACGGTCGGGTCGGAGTCGAGATACTGGAATCCTTATTCCGCGACCTCGGGCTGTCGCAGGACGAAGCGTCGGTTCAACTGGTCAAAGACGCGCTCGCACTACTGCCGGGGGACCATCCGGTGCGCAGCTATCTCAAGGTCGCGCGCGACCTGCTGTCCGACGGCGCAGTGGTCGACACCTTCCTGCACCGGCGCCAGCGGAGCTACACCGTTGCCGAATGCCTGGACCTGGTCGCCGCGGCAGGACTCACCTTCCAGGGCTGGTTCAACAAGACGCCGTACTACCCGCACGACCTGTTCACACCGGCCAACGCATTCACCACCATGCTGAACCAACTGCCCGACATCGAACTGTGGTCCGCGATGGAACGCCTGCAAACGGCCAATGCCACCCATTTCTTCATCGCCTGCCGCCCCGATCGCCCGAAGGAGGACTACACCATCGACTTCTCGGCGCCGGCGTCGCTCGACTACGTTCCGCTGGCGCGGACGGCGTGCCTGCTCTCGGGCGACGAGATCTACCTGCCCGGCGCCAAGCTGAAGCTCGAGCCGGCTCAGCTGGCCTTCCTGCGCCACGTCGACGGGCGCCGCTCGATACGGGAGATCGTAGAGCGCGTCGCACACAGCGGTCAGGTAGCCCCCGAGCGGAGGGACGAGCTCGAGGCATTCGGGCGCGGGCTGTTCCGGTCGCTGTGGCGCCTCGACTTCCTGGCGATGGCGCTGGACACGCCGTCGACCGATTAGCCTTGCCGCCGACCGCACCCGTAACACCCACTCATAAACTGGCCCTCCGTGGGCATGCTGTTCGGATTTGCGCCGTGGATCGTCTACTGGGTGCTCGTCGGGAACGTTCCGTTCGCCGTCGCGGCTTTGGTCGCACTGGCGATCGCGATTGCCGCGTTCGTGGTCGGCGCGCCCGGCGGCAAGCCCTTCCAAATCGGCACTGTCGCAACGTTCTTGGTGCTGGCAATCCTGACCTTTGCGCTCGGTGACTCGCTGGACCAGCGGTGGATACTGCCGCTCAGCAACGCCGGGCTCCTCGCGGTCACGCTCGTCGGCGCCCTGTCGGGCCGTCCGTTCATACGGGATTTCGCCGCCGCCGAACAACCCGACGACGTCGTCAAGACGGAGCTGTTCACCCGCCTGGCGCGGGTGCTGACCTGGGTCTGGATCGCCGCGTTCGCCGGCATGATGGTGTCATCGGCGATCCCGCCGATCGTCGACCGCAACGCGACCATCCTCGACACGAAGACCCCGTTGTCCTACGTGGCCTACTGGCTCATCCCGTTCTCGCTGCTGGGCCTGGCGGCGCTGGCGTCGCGGGTCCTGCCCGACCGGATGCTGGCGGGCATCGACGACATCGTCCGGGAGACCTCGTTCGTCGCCTACGACGAAGCCACCATCGACGAGCTGTACTACCTGGCCCAGGAACACGCCAACCGCGAGGTCGGTCCCGGCAAGGAGGCCTACAACGTCAAGGTCGGGGGAATGGGGACCCCGCTGACCGGCGACGAGTCGAGAAAGTCGTGGCCCTCTACCTACAAAGTGCGCGATAAGCGGCGCTAGACGCGCAAAATCGGCTCCATGGCAACCACTCGCCTGACGACGTCGCGTGCGTGGCTGGCGGCGGGGACGGTGTTGCTCACGGTGGCGGCCTGCGCGTCGGACCCCCCGCCACCACTGTCGGTGCCGCCGCTCAAGGAGCTGACCACCCGCGCCGGCACGGTCCTGACGATTTCCCCGGGACAGCTGTTGACCGCCACCAACGGCGTCACGCCGGTGGCGTTCGGCAAGCCCGCCCACGGCACCATCGCATACGGCGCATACGGGGCGATGACCTACACCCCGGACGCCGGCTTCACGGGCACCGATCAGCTTCCGGTGACCGTCAGCCACGCCGTCCGGATCTACGCCGAGGACGAGACGCCGTTGCTCATCGTCGGCGAGGTCGCCGTGCAGGCGAATGCGCACGGGTCGGCGATCGCCGCGGTGCCGGGCAGCGCCGACGAGATCTACGGCCTGGCCGATCGCGGCCCCAACGTTGACGGGCGCACCGCCGGCGAAAAGGTGCTTCCGATACCGACTTTCCATCCGCAGATCGCCAAGCTCAAACTCCGAGACGGAGTGGCGTCGCTGGAACAGATCATCACGCTCTCCGGAAAGGACGGCGCACCGCTGGTGGGGCTCATCGACCCGCGGGCGTCCACCGGCGAGTCGCTGGTCGACCTCAACGGCAACCGGCTGCCGCCCTCGGATCACGGCCTGGACACCGAGGGCCTGGTCGCGATGCCCGACGGCACGTTCTGGGTCTCCGACGAATACGGTCCCTTCATCGTCCATTTCGACGCGAACGGCAAAGAGCTGGAACGCTTTTCGCCCTACGATGGCACCCTGCCGGAGGAGCTGTCGCTGCGCGCCCCGAATCAGGGGATGGAGGGGCTGACCATCACCCCCGACGGCGGCACCCTGGTCGGCATCATGCAGTCGGCCCTCGTCACGCCCGGTTTGGCCGGCTCGTCGAGATCCGTTCCGATCACCCGCATCGTGACCATCAACCTCGCCAACCGAGGCGATGTGCACGAATACCTGTATCCGCTGGCCGATCCGCAGCACACGAAAGTCCTGGTGTCGGAAATCGCCGCCATCAGCGCGACCACGTTCCTCATCGACGAACGTGACGACCGGCCACAACCCAACGGCGACAAGAAAATCTACGCAGCAGACGTCTCGGGGGCCACCGATGTCGGACCCCGCTCGGCGCTGCCCGGAGCAAGCTATCGTGCCGACGGCGGCGGCCTGCTGATCGACGGTGTTCCGATCGAGACCTTCGTCGGCGTCGGCCCCGACGCGGCGGCCATCGACAAACTCAAGACCGCCGGAATTGCGGTCACCACAAAAACGCTCCGGCTCGACCTGTCGGGGCTGCTGCGTTCGCTGTCCCCGAACGGTGATTTCTTCGGGCACGACCATGTCGAGGGACTCATCGGCCGCGACAACGGCAACACGCTGATCATCGCCAACGACAGCGACTTCGGGATAGACGGGCTGGCCGGCGGGCCGGCTGCCACCCCGCCGTTTCAACTCAAGCCCAAGATGCTGCCCAACGGCACCCAGGACAGCGGCGAGATCCTGGTGGTCGACACCACCAGGCTGCCCGCCACGACGGAGTCCGTCATGGTGCCCATCAAGGTCGGCTGAGCGGCCCCACCGTTGGCCGCCCGGGACGATCACGCGGTGTTCGGCGAATTCCTTCTCAGCGACTCCGTCGAGACCACGGAGAGCGTGCCGTCGCGGGCGTCGGTCACGTAGAGGAACTCCCCGTTGCGGCTGAGTTTCACCGCCGCCGGATGAGAGCAGACCGGAACCGTGGTTACCACCGAGTGATCCGATGTGTCGACACACCACAGGTCTCCGTGGGCGAAATCGGTTGCGTAGAGTCGTCGCCCGTCGGGGCTGATGGAGAGTCGGCGCGGTAGCTCGCCGACCATCATGCTTGTGGTAGCGGCGGTGGTTGTGTCGATCACCGTGACCGAGTGCGCGTTTGCCGTATAGCAGAAGTCGGTGGCCGGCGACGCCACAATTTGCATCGGTGCATCGTTGACGTCGACGGCAATCCTGCGATGCGTTCCGGGGTCGACCACGGTAACGGAGGGGGTGTGGAAGTGCGTGACATACAGCAGGCCGTTGGCGTCCACCGTGATGCTCTCGGGCGCCGTCGCCACCGAAAGGAAGCCGATGGCTTTGTAATTGGCGGTGTCGATGACGGCGATGGAACCGTCGGGGCCATCATCGCCGTGGTTGGCGGAGGCGACATACAGGTGCCGGCCGTCGGGACTCGTCGCCATTCCCGTGACGAATCCGTCTACCGAGACAAAAGCCACGGGGATGCCGTCGGCGCGGAACGATTCAACCCAGGCGCCGCCAATGGTCGCATTGCCGTGGGCCAAGTAGATATGGCTGCCGTCCGGGCTGACCGCTGTCGCCGCAATTCGCTGCCTGGCAACGTTTTTTGAGGTCATCGTGATCGGATCGATAATCGACAGTTCGCCGTCGTACCCGGTGACATAGATTCGGCTGCCGTCCGAACTCATCGTCATCTGTTTGGGTTCTTGCTCGCTGATCGGAATCGAAGCGACCACGTGGTGGAGGCTGTTGACGACCTTGACCGAATCGGTCGTCATGACATAGACCAGCTCACCATCGGGGCTTGTCTCGATATCGCGCGGATGGTTGCCGATCCACACTTTGGCGATGACGGCGCCGTCTGGGTCGGCCGCCGGCTGAGGCGAGGCGGCGCGCAGCGTGTCATTGGCATGGACATCATGTGCTGCCGTATCGACCGTCCAAGCGAAAAAGCATGTGGGACATTGCAGAAACACGCGTGACGCGGTGTTCTTCAGCAGGTACTGCCAGTGGGTGGCGCAATTGCGCCTGCTCTGGCATTCGCGGCAGCCCGCGCCGTGGTCACAGTTCGGGCATGCCAACCATGCGCGCCTGCTCGGATCGGCATCAGGGTCGATTTGCGAGTTACTCATGATTGCTCCTGAATCGGTTGGGAACGGTCACGAGGCCTTCAACACACGCACCGCCGGCTGGGCGGCAGTGGGCGACTCGTCGCCGCACAAGACGGCCGCTATGTATCACGTCGACAATGGCGGCCGGCGCGACCGCAGGTCTTCAATGCCAGCAGCAGTCTGGGGAGCGGGCCCGCAGGAGCGGTGCGCTACCGGCTAGCCGGTAGTCGACGCGAGCCACGTTGCGTCGCAGTGGCTTCCGTCGGGCTTGACGTTCTCCGCGGCTGCCGATCGGCTATGGCCAGGCGGGACGCCATTCGGCCCTGATCAGTTCGTTCCCTGCGGTCAGCGGCATGGCCGCCTCTGATCATGCTGCGCCGGCGTGCGGCGCGTTTCCTCGTTAGGAGCCCGTGCCGCCTGCGGATTCCGAAGGTGGGCATCCGCCATGCCAGCTAGCAGGTAGGGGAAAACCCCGACTGGTGGGGCCCCGTGATGGGTGCCAGCGGCGGCGACATCCGAGCGCCGCGGCGCGAGTCTTTATAGACACCAGCAAGGTGTTTCCGGCCTCGATTCCAGGAGGTGACGTCATGGCAGCGATGTATGGCGTACTGGCCGCGATACCGATGATGTGGGGCTACGCCGGTTACGTGATGGTGTCTCACCCCGGAACAGCGGAAACCGACGTGCGGGGCGGGCTGCGGAAGCTCGTGTCTCGCGCGGGCGAGTGAGTATCGACCGCACTTTGACGCGTCCGGCTTCCTGTAGCCCGCTCGAGTCAGAGCTTCCGTATCGAATCTGCACTACCTGAGCCGCCGCCGGGGGTTTGCGCTGCGGCTCACGGAGCCGGCGGCCGCCGCGGCAATCGACGAAACCACCGTGTACTGGCTCAACGGCAAGAAACGGTTCTCCCCCGAGGCGATGGTCGAGTACATCGTCGAACTTCTGGCCGCGGCCCTGCGCTCCGCCGCGACCCTTGACCCGACCCTCGGCACCGCCGAGGCGCTCAAAAGTTTGCGCTCCCGGTCCGCCAAAGGGTGGTGCTAACCAGTAGGGACGATTCCTATTGGCAGGGGCGAATTCTCAGGCCGCTCCGACCAGACTTCTGGGCATGACCGTCCCAGCACAAGATTCCGAAATTCTCGAGATCATCACGCAGGAGATCATCGACTTCGTCAAGAAGGAAGCCGATGAAGTCACTCCGACGGCGGAGTCGAACCTCGCCGACATCGGCCTCGATTCCCTCAAGTTCATGTCGATCGTCTTCAAGATCGAGGCGCACTACGACATCGAACTGCAAGAGGAAGACGCCGACGATCTCAGCACAGTCGGCGACTTGGCCAACTTGGTTGCCGGTCGCATGGGAGAGCTGCCGTGAAAGGAGCGCCGGGGATCCGCCCCAAGCACGCCTCGCTGATCGAAATGCTCGATGCGGCGGCCCACTCCGACCTCGGTCTGGTGTTCGTGGACAAAAGGGAGCAGGACCACGACGTGTCCTTCGCCCGCGTGCGTGAGCAGGCGCTGTCGGTGGCGGGTGACCTGATCCGCCGCGGGGTTCGCAAGGGCGACCGCGTCGCGTTGGTCCTGCCCACCTCGCCGGAGTTCGTGCAGTGCTTCTTCGGCGTGCTGTGTGCAGGCGCCATCCCAGTGCCGCTCTATCCGCCGCTGCGGTTGGGCAAGCTCGACGAATACCACCGCAGGACAACCGCCATGCTCAAGGCGGTCGATGCCGCGCTGGTCGTCACCGACGAACGGATTCGGCGCTTCCTCGGTGTCTCCGTCGCCGAGGCGGCCCCACCGTTCGGATGCGTCACGGCGTCGACCCTGACGGGCCCGGCGTCGGAGGCCGTCGCTGTCGGTTCCGACGACATCGCGGTGATCCAGTTCTCGTCGGGCACCACGAACGATCCCAAGCCGGTCGCGCTGACCCACGCGAACCTGCTGTCCAATCTCGCCACGCTCGAGCAGTACATCACCGCAGACGGCGCTCCGTATCCCGTCGGCGTCACGTGGCTGCCGCTTTACCACGACATGGGGCTGATCGGAAACCTCCTCAGCGCGTTCTATGTTCCCGGCAGGCTCGTCCTGTTGCCGCCCGAGCTATTCGTCGCGGTGCCCGGGGCCTGGCTGCGAGCCGTCTCGCGGCACCGTGGAACCATCACCGCGGCGCCCAGTTTCGCGTTCGGGCTGTGCCTCAAGCGCATCCGCGACGACGAGCTCGACGGGGTGGACCTGTCCTCCTGGAGCATCTGCCTCAACGGCGCCGAGGCAGTCAGCGCCGAGGCGCAGCGACGGTTCAGCGAGCGATTCGCGCGCTGGGGTTTTCGGGCGTCGTCGTTCACGCCGTGCTACGGCATGGCGGAGGCCTCCCTGGCCGTCACGTTCAAGCCGGCGGGCACCTCCTTCAAGGCTTTGGGGGTGGATGGTGACAGGCTCGCGGCCGAAGGCGTCGTCGAACCGGGCGGCAAAGAGATTGTCAGCGTTGGCCGTCCGTTGGCCGGCATGGCGGTCGAGATCCGCGACGACCACGGAGCGGTGCTGCCGCCGGGTCGGGTCGGCCACATCTTCGTGGCGGGACCGAGTGTCATGGCGGGCTACTTCGGTCGCCCCGACCTAACGGATCAGGCCCTGCACGACGGCTGGCTGCGCACGGGCGACCGGGGCTTCGTCCACGACGGGGAGCTCTATGTGTGCGGGCGCCAGAAGGACATCGTGATCGTGCGCGGCGCCAACCACGCCCCCGAGGAGTTCGAGGCCGCATTGGACGGGCTGCCGGGCGTGCGCACCGGATGCGCGGTCGCGGTCGGATTCGTTCCGCCGGGCGAGGAAGACGAGGCGCTCGCACTGCTCGTCGAGACGGCTCCCGACGCCGAGCCCGGCCTGGCCCACGACGTCGCGGTGCGCGTGCAGCAACACACGGGCATCCTGCCGGCGCACGTGGAGCTGCTCGAGCCCGGCACGTTGCCGCGCACGAGCAGCGGCAAGCTTCGCCGACGCGAGGCGCTCACGCAATGGCAGACGGGTCGGTTGTCCGCACCCAAAAAGGTCACCGCGGCACGGTTGTTGGTGCACGCGGCCAACGGGGAAGTCCTCCACGCTCGTGCAGCGCTGGCACGACGCAAGAAGAACCGATTCGTCGGATAGAGCGAGTAAGGAACTCAGCCATGTATCTTGCAGATCCCTTCGACGTGCTGGCACCGTCGCATGTGACGAAAGGCGCCGTGCGCCAACGTCCTACCCTGCTGGGCATCGCATCGGCCCATCCGCCGTTCGAGGTGAGCCGGGAAGAGACCACACAGTTCTTCGAGCGGGTGTCCTCGGTACGTTTCGTGAAGCGAATCGTCGAATCAACCAAGGTCCAGAAACGCCACATCATGTGGCACCCCGACAATCTCGTGGAGGCCGCCGGCCTGCTCACGGGCGACCGGATGGCGGCCCACAGCGGGGCCGTCATCGATGTCGCCGGCCGTTCCGTCAAGGAAGCCATTGGCCACTACGACACGCAGCGGATCGGTAGCTTCGTGATGGCCTGCTCGACCGGCTACGTCAACCCCGGACCCGACCTCCTACTCGCGAAAGAGATTGGGCTGCGGTCGGATTTGCGGCGAACCTTCATCGGTCACATGGGTTGCTACGCGGCGCTCAACGTCATCAAGGTCGCGATGGACAGCGTCGCCGCCAGGCCCGGCGAGCTGGTGATCTGCAACAACACTGAGTTGAGCTCGGCGCACATCCGGGAAAGTTTGATGCCCGGGGAGGACCCGGTGGAAGCGCTCATCACGCAGGCGCTGTTCGGTGATGCCAGCGTGTCGATGCTGATGGGCTCCGCCCCCGACGGCGCCGGGGTGCAGTTCCTGCGCACCCACACCGAGCAGCTCTACGACCAGCACACCATGATGAGCCTGAACATCGGCAACCGGTCGTTCTGGATGACGCTGGCCGCCGGCGTGCCGGCGGTGCTCGAGGAGAACATCGAGGGCTTCCTCGCCAAACTCCTCACGCCGCTTGGTCTTTCGAAAGGCGACGTCACCCATTGGGGTATTCACCCGGGCGGCCCGAAGATAGTCCGCAAGCTGGGTAAGCAACTCGGCCTGCAGCCGGAGCAGCTGCGCGCCAGCTGGGATGTCCTGGCCAACGCCGGCAACTGTGCCTCGGCCACCGTGCTGCTCGTGCTGGAGAACATCCTGCGCGTCGACAAGCCGCGCCGGGGCGAGCACGGCGTGCTCCTCGCGTTCGGCCCCGGCCTGACCATTGAAGGGGCGGTGCTTCGGTTTTGAACGCCTTGGAGCGGCTCGCCCGACTGGCAATCCGCGCGCCGCGGCGGATCATTGCGCTCGCGCTGTTCGCCATGGTGGTGACGGCGGTGGTCGGCTTACCGGTGATTCACAGCCTGTCCGCCGGCGGCTTTCGGGACCCGAACGCGGAATCATCCCGGGCGACGGACATGTTGGCCACCCGATTCCACCAGGGTGACACCCAGCTCTTGATCACCGTCTCTTCGGACGACGGTATCCAGAGCGGCGCCGCCCAGCGGGTCGGCACCGACATCGCGCGCCAGCTGGACGATTCGCCATACGTGGCGCGGGTGGCCTCGCCCTGGACGGCGCCGCCGGCGGCGTCGACCGGATTGGTCAGCAAAGACGGCAAGGTCGGTCTGATCGTCGCCACCATCACTGGCGGGACCAATGCGGCCGGACAGCACGCCCAGACGCTCAGCGACCAGGTCGTGCGCAGCCGCGACGGGGTGACGGTGCGCGCCGGCGGGCAGGCCATGGTCGATGCGCAGATCACCAGCCAGACCCGGGACGACCTGAAAGTGATGGAGACCATCGCGGTCCCGGTGAGCTTCCTGGTGCTGGTGTGGGTGTTCGGCGGATTCCTCGCGGCTGCGATCCCTTTGGCCGTCGGCGGTATTGCGATCTTCGGGTCGATGGCCGTGCTGCGCGCGCTCACTTGCGTCACCGATGTCTCGATCTTCGCGCTCAACCTGCTGCTCGCGATGGGCCTGGCGTTGGCAATCGACTACACATTGCTGCTCCTGAGCCGATTCCGGGACGAGATCGCCAGCGGCACCGAGCGAAACGCGGCAATCGTTCGCACGATGACCAGCGCCGGCCGCAGCGTGCTCTTCTCCGCGATGACCGTGTCGTTGTCCATGTCGGCCCTGATGTTCTTCCCAATGCCGTTCCTGAAGTCGTTCGCCTACGCCGCGATCGCCGTGGTGGCTCTGGCGGTCGGCGCGGCGATCATCGTGACACCCGCCGCCATTGTGGTGCTGGGAAAGCGAGTGGATTCGCGCGCGGGCGCCGCCCGTCCCGTCGAGCAGACGTTCTTCTACCGGCTGGCCCACTTCGTGATGCGCCGGGCGGTTCCGATCGGGATTGGCCTCACCGTCGTGCTGGTCGCGCTGGGGATGCCGTTGTTCGGGATGAAGGTGGGCATTCCGGACGATCGTGTGCTGCCAACCTCTAGCACGGCGCGCCAGGTTGGCGACCAGCTGCGCACGCAGTTCAGCGCCGACGTGGCGTCGAGCCTGACGGTGGTGGTTCCCGATACCCGCAGGCTGACTCCGAATGCGTTGGCGGTCTACGCTTCTCAGCTGTCGATGGTGCCCGACGTGCCGTCGGTGTCGTCCCCGGGTGGGACGTTCGTCGCCGGGACCCGCGTCGGACCGCCCGTTGCCGACGCGGGGGAGGCCGACGGCAGCGCGTTCCTCACCGTGGCCAGCAGCGCCCCGCTTTTCTCGGATGCATCCAACACGCAGCTCGATCGGCTGCACGCGGTCGCGGGTCCCGGCGGCGCGCAGGTGCTGATCACCGGGACCGCCCAAGTCAACCGCGACACCGCCAACGCGATCACCTCGCGGCTCTCGCTCGTCCTGGCGGCCATCGCGTTGATCACGTTGGTGGTGATGTTCCGGCTCACCGGCAGTGTGGTGTTGCCCCTGAAGACGTTGCTGCTCAGCGGCCTGTCGTTGACCGCCTCGTTCGGCGCGCTCGTCTGGATCTTCCAGGACGGCCACCTCGGCGGGCTGGGCACCACCGCCACCGGCACGCTCGTGCTCACCATGCCGGTCGTGTTGTTCTGCATCGCTTTCGGCCTGTCGATGGACTACGAGGTCTTCCTGGTGTCGAGGATCTACGAGTACTGGCTGGCATCGGACCGGACCGCCGCCGGCAACGACCACAGCGTGGCGCTCGGCCTGGCCAGAACCGGGCGTGTGATCACCGCCGCCGCGTTGATCATGTCAATCTCGTTCGCCGCGTTGATCGCAGCGCAGGTGTCGTTCATGCGGATGTTCGGTGTCGGGCTGACGCTGGCGGTGCTGTCCGACGCGACCCTGGTCCGCATGCTGCTCGTCCCGGCGTTGATGCGCGTGATGGGGCGGGCCAACTGGTGGGCGCCACGATGGGTTACGCGGTTGCGCCATCGGCACGAGACCCGCGTTGCCGTCCCGCATCCCGAGCGTCCAGCGGTGGGCGGTCGACCGGCGTACGCATTGGAAGCCCAGTAAGGGGCTGTTCGCGTCGCGCCTGTAGCGGCTGTGTTCGGGCCCGACGCACGAAAGCGGCGCAACCCCAGGCTTACCGGAGAGCGGCAGAAGATTGCAGCTGGCGAGTATGCGGCACTGGGGTTGCCCCACAGTCATTGATAGGCGCCAGCGCCGATGACTTACCGGGGAGTGACATCCACCCTTGAGGGTGTGGGTAGTGAGGCGCGTAAGGCGAAGTGGTGGGAAATGCTGAACCGGACAGGGCAATTCGACCGGCAAAGTACGGCGGATTCGAAGACAGGCTCTGAACGGAGCGCCGGGGACTGTGCGACCCCTGCCCGGCCCGAGGCGGCGCGATGAGAACCGGCCGCCAAAATGGGCCCGAGGCAGCGATTCTCGAGCAGCTGAGGTTCGACCTTCCGTGCGACCTGTTCGTCGCGCTGAAGCTGGCCCGACCGATCATGCTGTGGCGCTGCAAGAGACCCGCCCACTGGGCGGCCCGGAACGACTGCTGCGGCGCGGTCATGCTCTCCTGCCGCAAGCATCGCGACGCCATCGGAAAGTGCGAGCGCTGCAAACTTGCTGTCTCGGTGCTGCGCTGGTCGCGAATCTGACCGCGCTGCTTCCCGATCGGGTCGCCGCGGCGCAGCGAGTCCGCTAGAGCCGGCCCATGCCGGAAGCCAACAGTGAGAGACCCAAGACGGCGACGACCACGGCGGGGATGGCGGGACGACGCGCGCTCATCCAGCCGTTCAGCCGCTGCACGACGGCAAGCGTCTGCGTCGGCGCGGTGAGATAGGTGACGAGCGGAACCTCGACGACCGCAAACGCCACCACGGTGAAGAAGACCGCCGCGCCCAGCTGGTCAACCGCCGCGGGCTCGGACGCCACGATGGCCAGGATCGCCGCCATGTACTCGACCGGTGGGGTTGCCAGGGCAACCCCCGCGACGAACGCCACCAACGACGATCCGGATTCCAGCCGGCCCCGAATCGACAGCCGAGAGGCGGGCGGTGGTGCCTCCGGTTCCAACAGCAGCACCGAGCACTCGCCGGCGGTCGCCGGCACGGGTGGGCGCTGTTGTGCTCCCGAACGCGCCAGGCGCAGGGCGGCGAAAGATACTGCGAACAAGCCGATTCCGACCTGGACGTATGCCGCTGTCGCGGAGTTCATGGTCGAAATCACCGTTTGCATGGCGGAGACCGTGACGCCGCGCAGGAAGAGCACCGCGGCGAGCGCCGCGCCGATGCCCATCACCATGCCTCCGAGCCAGAAGACGAACAGATTCAGCATGGGCTTGGGTCGGGAGATCAACAGCGCCGTGATGCCGATCCGCACCGGGTCGATAGCCGCGACGAGCGACAAGAGAATGACCGCGCTACACATCGGCGCCTACACCAGGTCGAAACGAGCCGTGCGAAACGGGAACACACCGCAACGAAGCATCAGTCGGGTTGCTGCCCACATGGCTACAGTGTCGCCGACGAAGCGATCGCCGTCGGTACCGCTGGCCGCCATTTGCGCTTCCTGTCAGCACTATTCAGCACGGCCGAAGGCCGCATGAGCGAATAGCTGTTGGCACCCAGTGCATATGGTGGCCTGCCGTACTGACGCGCGACGTTTGGTCGGAAACAATGTGAGACAACCGATGTTCATCACGCGCCCAGAAGATGGGAAAACACAAATGGCAAGAATCTTGGCCTACACGTCGCCGGCGCTCGGTCATCTGTTCCCGTTCAGCGCGCTGCTGCTAGAACTTTCGGCCCGCGGCCACGAGGTGCACCTGCGCACCCTGTCCACCGGCGTGGAGATGGCGCGGGAGCTGGGTTTCATCACCGACATCATCGATCCCCGGATCGAGGCGACGGTCAACGACGACTGGAAGGCGTCCAGCCCGCGGGGTGCCCTCAAGAGGGCCGTCGACGATGAGGGCGTCGGGACGCGTGCGAGCCACCGCGTCAGCGAAGTCCGCGACTTCGTAAGCGGCCCGGCGGCAGAACACGTCGACGGCCCTCTTGAGGGCACCCCGCGGGCTGGACGCCTTCCAGTCGTCGTTGACCGTCGCCTCGATCCGGGGA
>NZ_LZKK01000019.1 GCF_001672815.1 Mycobacterium sp. E796
GGCTTCGACAAGGGGCCTTTGCGCTGGTACCCAGTCGCCAGACGTGAACCGAGTAAACCCGACTATCTTCCGGCGACATGCGGATCAGCCAAACGGTTATCGCCGTGCGAGGCAACCTGCTGACTCTGTCCCGACTGAGGGTGAAGAGCGCCGACGTGAGCCCAGGAGCGCCGTACGACGAATTTCTCTGCCTCTACGGCGTCGACGAGGAAGGCCGATTTGACCTGCAGGTGTGGTTCGACGTCGATGACACGGATGCCGCGCTCGCCGAACTCGACGTCGCGCACGCACGGTTTGGCGAGGAGCAGCCGAATGCGCCGCGGTTGGAAAATGCGACGACCAGACTTTACCCGCGCGTCCAGTCGGTGACCGAGGCTCCACCCGAAGCTCCGAGCATCGAACTGGACAACGCGGCAGTGCGAGTGGGCGAACGCGTGATGGCCGCGGTTCACCGCGGGGCCTGGGACGAGTTCGAGCAGTTTTTCGCACCCGATATCTCGATCGAAAATCGCCGGAAGGTCGTCGGTCTTACGCTGCCATCCGAGGAGTGGCGACGTGGGTGGAGGCGCGAAGTCGAGACGAGCGGTATGCGGGTCACGCACGTCATGGTCGCGGCGCGAGGCGAGCGCCTGGCGCTCGCTCGAATGTGGGCCGGCACCGAAGACATGAGCCCTGGCGCCCCGTACGACGAATTGCTTCACCTGTATGCCATCGACGAACAGGGTCGGGTCGCGCTGCAAATGTTCTTCGACGTCGAAGACATCGACGCCGCGCTTGCGGAACTCGACGCCCTGGCCACCCGATTCGAGGCAGCACATCATCGATCAACACTCGAGAATGCCGCGAGTCGAGCCGACGATCGGGTCATTGCGTTGTTCGCCAGCCGCTGCTGGGACGAGATGGGCGAACTGTTAGCCGACGAAATCCACGTCGATGACCGTCGGCGCGGATTCGCCCGAGAGAGCAACGAACGCGCTACAGAGGTCGCGAATTTGCGGGCAATCGCCGACCTTGGCGTAGTAAGGATCGACGCGAAACCGCTTGCGATACGAGGTGATCGCCTGTGTCTGAATCGCCTACGGTTTGAGGGGCAAGATGCCCGGTCAGAGGCACTAGATGCCGACGAGCTGTTGGTTGAGGCACTGTCGATCACCGAGGTCGACGCTGACGGTCTGATCCTTGCAAGGACACATTTCGACTCCGACGACTTCGATGCCGCGATCAAGGAACTCGACGCACGCTACTGCGCCGGTGAGGCAGCCGCATACTCGCGCACCTGGTCAGTCATCACTGGCGCCTACGCCGCCCTCAACCGACACGAGATCGCCGCAACAACAACAGACTTCGCGAGCATCGACCACCGCCGCGGGACGAAGTTTATGCCCGGCGACTTGGTCGCATATGTCCGAGCAACCTGGGAACTGGAAGAGGACGACAGCACCTATATAGAGTCCGTACACCACCTGGACAAGCTCGGAGCGGTTGTCACTCATGTGACGCGCGGGACCTCACGAGAGGGCTTTGAAGCTGAGTGGCGGGAAGTTTTCCTACTCGCAGCCCAAGGGGACTTGCTCAGCCGCTGTGAGCTGTTCGATGAATCGGACGTGGACACCGCGATGGCACGGTTCGAACAGCTCAGCCGTCCCGCACCGCGGCTGGAGAACACGGCAATCGAAGTGGCCGAACGCTTTCTAGAACGGTTCGCGGACCGCGACTGGGACGCCATGACAGAGGTGTTCGCGGACGACTTTGTCAGTGAGGACCGCCGTCGCGTGGTGGGCGCTGGTATCCGACACGGCCGAGATGTCGAAATCGCAAGCATCCGCGCCGGTTACGACCTCGGCGGGACGAACATGACGTCGACCGTCATTGCGACCCGCGGCGCGCGCCTCATCCTCACACGTACGCGCCACTCGGGCCCAGACCAAGCGCCCGAGGGCTTCCTCGTCGATTCCCTCGCCGTCGTGGAAATCAACACCGAAAATCGAATCGTGGCGCGCGTCGTGTTCGAGCCCGAGAACATGGACGCTGCCTTCCAGGAACTCGATACCCGTTACCTCACCGGCGAAGCGGCCCCCCACGCCCACACCTGGTCCGTCGTCTCGGCGGTATTTGCTGCGCTGAGGCGGCACGAGATGTCGCCAACGACATCGGATTTCGTGGACGTCGACCGACGACGGCTCGCGGTCGAAACCGGAGGTTTCGAGGCATACCTCCGTGCCATCTGGGACGTCACCGATTACGTCAGCGTGCACATCACCGCTGTGCATCGGTTGACCGCGCTTGGAGCGGTCGTCACCCACGCGTCGCACGCGACATCCCACGAGGGCCTCAACGCCGAGTGGCAGAACGTCAATCTTCTGACTTTCGACGGTGATCTGCTCAGTCGCGTCGAGCTGTTCGACGAGGCGGACATTGACGCCGCGCTCGCGAGGTTCGATCAGCTCAGCCGGCCGGCACGACGGCTGGAAAACGCGGCAAGCCGAGTGCTCGAGCGCTACTTCGCCCGCTTCGCCGCCCGCGACTGGGAAGTCATGGCCGAAACGCTGACCGACGACTTTCTGACCGACGACCGTCGACGAGTGGTTAACGCGGGGGTTCGGCGAGGGCGGGATGCCGAAATCGCGAACATGCAGTCATTTGCCGAGATTGGGATCATAAACATCGCGCCGACCACGATCGCGTCGCGTGGGGAGCGCCTCGTCCTCTGTCGTCACGATGTGTCTTTCCGCGACTGGACCGAGGCTTACGACGTGATCGGCGTTGTCGAGATCACCGACACCCAGATTTCTGCCCACGTTATGTTCGACGCCGACGACATTGATGCCGCCATCGAGGAGCTCGACGCCAGATACCTCGCCGGCGAGGCGGCCGCATATGCGCGCACATGGTCGGTGATCGCCGAGGGCTTCGCCGCGCTCAACCGGCGCGAACTTCCGCCGACAACCCCGAGCTGGGTGAGCGTGGATCACCGCCACGGGACAGCGTTCGCCCCCGGCGATATGACCGCATACATCCGCGCCGCCTGGGACCTTGAGCGAGAGGTCAAGATTTACGTCAATGCTGTGTATAGGCTCAACGCCGTCGGGGCGGTCCTAACCTTCGTGACAAACGGTACCTCGCACGGCGGCTTCGAGGCCGAATGGCGGACGATCGAAGTACTGACTGTCGAAGGCCACATGACAAGCCGTTGCGAGCTGTTCGATGAGTCCGACCTCGACGCTGCACTTGCACGGTTCGAACAGCTCAACCGGCCGGCACCGCGGCTTGAAAACGCCGCAAGCCAAGCGCTCGAGCAATGGTTAGCGCGCTTTGCGGCACGCGACTGGGACGCGATGGCGGCGCTAGTTGCCGACGACTACTACGGCGACGATCGCCGTCCTGTTTTTGGCGCCGGAATCCAGCGCGGCGGGGATGTCATGATCAGGCAATTCCAGACCGCCGCCGACCTGGACGTCACGCGAGCGGCGTCAAACGTCGTCGCCACCCGCGGGAATCGTGTCGCCCTCACGCATACCCACTTCTCACGCATCGACGACGGCCCCGATGCGTTCCGCGTGGACGTCCTATATGTAGTCGAGATCGACGCCGACGAGCGGATCTCGGCGCTGATCGCGTTCGACTCTAGTGATTTCGATGCTGCCATCCAGGAACTCGATGCGCGTTACCTCGCCGGCGAAGCGGCCACACATGCGCACACGTGGACCGTCATCGCTAGGGCGTACGCCGCGCTCAACCGCCGCCAATTCCCTGCAACCACGCCAGATTGTGTCAATATCGACCACCGAGGCGAGACTGCGTTTGGGCCCGGCGACTTGAGCGCATACCTCGACGCCGGGCTGGGGCTCGACGAAGGCATCACAATCTATATCGAGTCCGCCCATCGGCTCACCGACCTCGGTGCGGTCATCACCTATGCGGCCCATGAGACCTCCCACGAGGGCTTCCAGGCCGAGTGGCGAGGGCTCGCGATGTTGATGGTCGAAGGCGACATGGTCAACCGCTGCGAAGTGTTCAATGAGGCGGACCTCGACACAGCAATCGCGAAATTCGAACAACTGACCCGACCAGCGCTCCGGCTGGAAAACACGGCAAGCCAGGCAGCTTCGCGGTTGTTGGAGAACTTACTGGCGGGCGACTGGGACACCATCACGGAAATGGTGGCCGATGACTTTTCGCAGAATGACCGCCGCCGGGTGGTGGGCGCGGGATTCCGAGCGGGTCAAGACGCCGAGATCGAGGATTTGCGGGCTATCGCCGATTTGGGGCTTACGAACATAGCGTCGACCATCATGGCGACCCGCGGAGAACGCCTAGCCCTAATGCGTGTCCGCTTCTCGTTCCGCGAGCAAGGGACCGAGGCATTTCTCGGAGAGTTGCTTGGTATCTGCGAGATCAATGCCGACGAGCGGATTGTCGGCGCTTTCGCGTTCGAACTCGACGACTTCGACGCCGCCATCGCCGAACTCGACGCCCGCTACCTCGCCGGTGAAGCTGCCGACCAAGCACACATATGGTCGGCCGTCAGGTCGGTTTACTCCGCGCTCAACCGCCACCAGTATCCCGCGCTGACACAGGATTCGGTGTGCATCGATCGTCGATCGCTCGTACCGATCGAGACGGCCGATCTGGCGACATGGATCCGTGAGGTATGGAACCTCACTCCAGACCTCAGCAACTACATCGAAACAGTGCATCAGCTCAGCGACTCCGGAGCGGTCCTCACGCACGCAGCACATGGCACCTCGCAAGCGGGGTTCGGCGCCGAGTGGCGGTTGATTGCCGTGCTGATATTCGAAGGCGACCGGATCGGCCGGTTAGAGATTTTTGACGAGGCCGATATCGACGCTGCGATCGCGAGATTCGATCAGCTCAGCCCACCGTCGCATCGGCTGGAAAACGCGGCAACCCGGATAGGCGAAGAAATCGGCGCATGCTTCGCGGCCCGCGACTGGGACGCCATGGCGGAGTTACTCGCCGAAGACATTTGCACCGACGATCGCCGTCGCATCGTGGGCGCGGGAATCCGACGCGGCCGGGATGCCGAGATCGCAGGCATGAAGGCCACCGCCGACGTCGGGACGAAGAACATCACAGGGACCGTCCTGGCGACGCGCGGCGAGCGCCTCTCGCTCGGTCGTGTCTGCTTCTCGGGTCATGATCAAGCCTCTGCGACGTTCCTCGCAGAGGCGCTCGGAGTCGTCGAGACCAACGCCGACAACATGATTAAGGCGATCGTCACGTTCGACCTCGACGATATCGACGCTGCCTTCGAGGAGCTCGACGCGCGCTACCTCGCCGGCGAAGCGGCTGCCCAGGCCCAGGCCTGGTCAGCAGTCACGCTGGCCTACGCCATGCTCAATAAGCGCGAGCTCCCGCTCCCCTCAGCGCCGGAGTTCCTTGACCACAGGCGGGTGACGTCTGTCGCGCCGGGTGACCTGACTGCATTCATCGGCGCCGCATGGGAACTCGAGCCAGACATATGCAACCGCATCCAAACCGTTCACCGGATGGACGACCTGGGAGCGGTCGTCACGCGAGTATCAAATGGTATATCCCAACAGGGATTCGAGGCCGAGTGGCGGACCATCGACATTTTGAGCGTCAAAGGCGATCTGATCCGACGCGTGGAAATCTTCGATGAGGCGGACCTCGACGCCGCGCTTGCCAGGTTCGACGAGATCAACCGGTCACCGCGATTTGAAAACTCCGCCACACGGACATGGTCTCGCATGGCCGACGCGACAAACCGTCGCGACATGGATGCATTCCTCGCGCTCACCAGTGCGGACCTGCGCTATGAGGACCGCCGGAAGGGCCTGCGCGATGAATTCCAGGGTCCAGAACGTCGGAAGGCCGTGCAAGCGATGCTCGGAAGCCTCCCAGCGAGCGTTCGGGTAACGGTGGACCCCGTCGCAATCAGGGGACCTCGCCTTTCGCTCATCCATGTCTGTTACCGAGACACTGATTACGCCGATCGCCCGATCACCGTCGAGTTCTTACAAGTCGCGGAAGTCGATGCCGACGGCCTGATGCGCTATGGCGTGAGCTTCGATACCGACGAGGTCGATGCAGCCTTCGAGGAACTCGATACGCGCTACCTCGCCGGCGACGCGGCCGCCCACTCGCACGCGTGGTCGGTCATTGTGCAGACGTGTGCCGCACTCAACAGACGCGAACTCCCCGCAACGACCGTCGACTTCGTCGACATCGACCATCGGTCCGTTGCCGCGATCGAATCTGGTGACCTGACGGCCTACATCCGTGTGGCGTTAAACGATGGCGTGTACAGCATTTACGTCGAGGCGGTACACCGACTGAGCGACCTCGGCGCAGTCGTCACCCTTGTTTCGAACGGCACCTCACAACAGGGTTTCGATGGCCAGTGGCGCATGACAGACATCTTTGTGGTCGAGGGCGACCTGATCAGCCGCTGCGAGATGTTCGACGAAGCAGACCTGGACGCCGCCTTAGCGCGGTTCGAGGAACTCAATCGGCTCGGCTAGCCGCGCTGGCGCCGAAACGGCTTGCGGCGCCGCACCAAGACCAGAACCAACGCGACCACGGCCAGCACCGGTATCCATGGGATGAGGAATCCGACCGCCATCACGACGCCGTGGATAGCGGAGAGCAGCGACTGCCACCCATGTTTTAGAGCGCTCATGAAACCGGGCTGAGTCACCGTCGGTTTGGTCGACAGGCTGACGTCGATCGTCGCGTAAGAGATCTGGTCGCCGAGCGTGGCGCGCTGCGCCCGCAGCGAGTCCAGCTCGGCCTGCCGCTGGGTCAGCGACGACTCCGCAGCCAGCAGGTCGGCGACGTTGCCGGCCCGGCCCATCAGTTGCAGCAGTCGATTGACCGAGGTCTGCAACGCCTCGATGCGCGCATCGAGGTCGACGCGCTGCGACGTCACGTCGTTGTGCCCGATCGACATCGAGTCGACGGTCCCCAATTTCTTGGCATCGGCCAGCACCCCGTCGAGTTTGTCGGCGGGAATTCGCAACACGAGATCCACGGTCGGCGAAGACGATCCGGATCGCTCCGATCGCGAGTCCACGCGGCCGCCGGCGTCGGTGACCGCGGTGACGAGCCGGTCGGCCACCTGAGTGGGCTCGGCGACGATCATCTGCATCGACCCCGTCGTGATGACGTCGCGTTTGTAGGTGGCGTCCGCGGGGGCCTGCGGCGGTGGCGGCGCTTCAGGTATCGAGACGGTGTTCTCGGGAACGCCGGCCCTCGTCCCGGAAGTCTGGCCCGCGGCGCTCCGATCCTCTGATGCTGGAATCTTGCCACTCACAATGCCGTCGGAAGTAGCGGTGGAGTGGCCGCCGTCCCGACTCGCCGACCAGGTCCAGCCGCCGCCGATGAGCAGAGCGCCGACCACTACCGCCGCAATCACATTGCGCAGCTTGACTGTTCGTGCCTGCGACTTGTCCGACGACCCCTTGGCGGGCGGAGCGGGTTGACTCGGCGCCAAGGCAGCCCCGGCCAGCAAGGACCGCGGCGCGGCCGCCGCAACCACGGCATCGCCCGGCACCGGCCCCGGCTCCCAGCCGGCCGGCAGCTCGACGGGCTGCATCACGCGGTGCGGCGCTTCACCGTCGGCAACGACACGGCTGTCCACCGCGACGAACGCGGTGAACCTGCACAACACACCAAATCGCAACGAAGTAATGACAATTCGCTTCTCTAAATCCTCCGTGGGGGCCACGGCGTAGCGGTCCTCGAGGTCGCGCAGGTGCGCCCGCGCCCACTGCGCCGCAACGGCCGGGGCGTCAACGCGCCGTCCGGCGATACTGACCGACCAGTCCCCTCCCTCCCCCGTCGCGCCACGCAGGGTCAGGGAACCTGACGCGCTCCCCCGGTACCGTCCGCTCACCACGAGTGGCACTCCAGGGAACAGGTCGGGCAGCCGAGCCGGGTTCGCGGTGTCCTCGATGATCGCCAGCCCCTCCGCGTGCAGCGACAGCGAGTGCGCCAGCGGCGCTCCGATGCGGCGGTGAATGGCGTCCATCGCCTCGTCGAGGCGATCCTCGCTTTCCACCAGTTCGCAGCGCCCGCCCCCGACACTTGCCAGGCGCCAAAGGAATCCGGCATTGACGGCCTGGTCGACGCCAACCGCGTGCACGCACACCCGGTGCAGGTCGCCGGACAGCTCGTGCAGGAGTTGGTCCTCGTTGCCGACCTGACCGTCGGTGACGAGGATGACGACGGCGTCGCGGGCCTCGCCGTTGCGCGACCCGCCCAACAACGCGAGGGCCTGCCGCAACGGCGCGACCATCTCGGTGCCGCCGCGCGCGTCGACGCGGGCGAGGTGCTCGACAGCACGGTACCGGTGCTTATCGCTCGCCTCGACCAGCCCGTCGGGCAACCCGACGGGTCGGTCGATCCGGTCATCGAATGTCAAGACGGCGAACCGGTCTCCGGTGGTGAGCGTGTCGACGATGCGCGCCGCGGCGCGGCGGGCCGCCACCATCTTCCAGCCGGCCATGCTGCCGGAGCGGTCGAGCACCAGCACCAGGTCCCGCGGGCGTGGCGGCGCGCTGGACGCCGGCGGCAGCACGGTCAGCTGGAAGGTTCCCTCGTCGCCCTCCGAATCGGGCACCAGCACAAGCGAATCGGTGAGGTCGTCTGACCCGTAGCGCAGCCGCAGCACCAAATCCCGGTTGGCCCGCTCGCCGGGGTGTACTCGGATCCGGCCGTCGTCGGTGGACACCGCGTGCAGGCTCGACCGCACCTCCGACAGCGTGAGGCCGGCGGGGTCGATGCCGACCTCGATGGACAGCGGAACCGGGTGCGGGAAACCGGGCAGCAGCACGGGTGGCGTGATGCGCGACGCGTCCGGCACCGCGTCGGTGTCGTCGGCGTACCCGTCGCCCACCGCGATGTCCGCGAGCGCGCGGCCCGGAATGTACCGCGGCGCAACCACAAGCGGAAAACGGAACGTCGCCTCGCCGTCCGCGTACGCCAGGGGGATGACGAGCGTCAGGGCGATGCTGACCCGTTCGCCGGGCAGGATGTTGCCGACCCGCATGGTGAAAACGTCCGGCCGCTCCTCCTCGGCGATGGACGCGCGCCGGCCCGACGCGATGGCGTCGTCGTAGGCCTGCCGGGCGGCCCCCCGCTCCCGCAGTTCGGCATCAACGACCCGCCCGTCGGCCGTCATCTGCATCCGCGTGACCGCCCCCCGATCCGGCAGCGGGAACACATAGCTGGCCTCCAGCGGTACGTCGAAGGCATTGACGAAGTCCTGCGTCAGCTCGACCCGACTGGTGAAGCCAGTGATCTCGGCGCGCACGTCGATGCGCTCCAGCGGCAGGTTTCCGCGCTCGGTGCTCAAAGCACCAAACCCGGCCTCGTCGTCCGGGGCGGCCACCCGATCGGTTTCGGCGTCGCTCATCGACGTGATGCGGACGGTCATGAGGGGCTCCGTTCATCAGGGGTCAGCAGGCCACGCTCGGCCAGCAGTTCGAGCAGCGGCCGGGCGGCCGCACGGATCGCGTCGATGTCGTCTTCGTCGGGGCGGTCGCCATTTCCGGATCCGGCCGGCAGCAGCAGCATCGCCCCGCCGGGCAGGCTCACGGCCGCCAGCCTCGTGACACTGTCAGCGCCGTCGCCGTTGGCCACCGGTTCGGCGGCGGCGGGTGGCTCGGCCCAAAAGCGTTGTCGGCGAACCGGACTCGGCGCGGGCTGCTCAGGCCCCTCAGGCTCCGCCGCGATGAGCTCGTCGGGCACAGCGGCGACTTTGCGCAGCGTCTCGTCCGTCGCTCCAGCCAGTTCGGCCTGGATGTCGGCGAGCGAGCGGCCCTCGGCCTGGCGCCGCTTGACCGCAACGATCTGCAGCAAGTGCCGCGGGCCGTAGAGCGCCGTGCGTCCTTGCATGGTCGGCCGGTCGACGAGTCCCGTCGTCGTGTACCAGCGAACAACTCGCCGATCGGGCAGGTCCCGGACGCGGCCGTTGGGCGCGCCCGGATACGCGGGATCGGCCAGCCCGGCGGCCACCCGTCGAACCAGCTCGTCCAGCGTCCAAGACGCCACGTCGGCCATTCGTCGATACTGACACTGTCACGGTGACACTGTCAAGGTTTTGCCAACAGCTCGATTACCGATGCGTCGAAAACGCGTCTGCTGGATGCAGATGTGAATACGCTTCATCCGCACAGGGATAAGGGAGGAATGGCGTGTCGCTTCTGATGGTGGCCCCCGAGATGTTGACGTCGGCCGCCGCGGATTTGGAGAGCATCAGCTCATCGGTGAGCGCGGCGCATCTGGCGGCCGCCGTTCCGACGACGGGGATGGCGGCGGCGGCCGCCGATGAGGTCTCGCAGGCGGTGGCGGCGTTGTTCGCCGCCTACGGGCAGCAGTATCACGCGCTCAGCGCGCGGGCCGGCGCGTTTCAACAACAGTTTCTGCAGGCCCTCAACTCGGCCGCCGGGTCGTATGTCGCCGCGGACGAAGCGGGCGCGTCACTGCTCAGTGCGGTCAACGCGTCCACCGAAGCGTTGGTGGGCCGCCCGCTGATCGGCGTCGGGAGTGCCGCCGGGACGGGCGTGGCCGACGCGGCGATCAATGACCTGAACCTGCTCGCCCAGCGCGAGTTCGGCATCTACAACTTTCGCGACTGGCGCGGATGGGCCGCGTTCTTGTTGGACTACACGTGGGGCTTCGAGGGCACGGCGCTGGGCTACGGCGTGCAAGCCCTCAACGCGTTCACGCCCAACGGCGGCGGCTACGACGCCGCCTTCAGCGCGCTGGTGGGTTCCCACGTCTACCGCGGCGGCATCGGGCTGCCCGGCTTTGCCACCACGATGGGCAACGTCACCACCCATCTCGGAACCGGTCCGGGCGCCAACGACGTGATGGTCAACCACGAAGAGGTCCACGTCTGGCAGAACAGGATCTTCGGCCCGCTGTTCCAAACCAGTTACGCCGCTTGGGCGTTCGGCGGCTACTTCGTGGGAACGGGCTACTGGTTGATGCACCCGAACCTGGACTGGTTCAGCCTGGTCGAGACGGCGTCGTACTACGACAACCCCTGGGAGGTATGGGCCTACGCCAACGACAACAACTGGCCTCCGCCGGGCGCGGACCCGGCGCTGCTGTGGCCGGCCTGGACCGACCCGGTCTTACTCTCGCCGATCTGGATGGCGCCGATCAGGCCGTTCTTGCCGGGGTAGGGTCTCGAATCCCGTTGATTCCCAACGCCGGTATCAGGCCGCCGGTGCCAGCGCTTCTCCGGCCATAGCGGCTTTTGCTTCGCGCCGCGTGCCGGGCGTGCGCACATAGGCCAGCCACGTGATCACCGCGCACAGCACGTAGAAGCCCAGGAATACCCAGAACGCCGTCGTCGCCGATTTCGCCGGTGAGAGGTACGACGCGCGCAGCACGACGTTGATGCCGACGCCCCCGAGCGCGCCGATCGCCCCGGCGATTCCGATCAGTGCGCCCGACATCCGGCGCGACCAGTCGGCCTTCTCCCCCGGGCTGAGACCGTCGAGGCTCTGCGCCTTGGCGTCGAAGATCGACGGAATCATCTTGTATACCGAGCCATTTCCGATTCCGGACAGGATGAACAGCGCGACGAACCCGGCGACATAGGCGAGCAGCACGCCGCCGGACGGGGCGCGATGTTTGGCGTCGCCCATCGCGCCGAACGCCACCAGCCAGCCGGCCGCAGCGATCATCGTCGCGAAGGTGTACAGCGTGACCTTGCTGCCGCCGATGCGATCGGACAGCCAACCGCCGACCGGCCGCACGATCGAACCCAGCAGGGGCCCGATGAACGCGATCTGTGCCGCGTGCAACGACGCCTGCGCCGTCATGGCCGGAGTCACTTTGGCGCCGTGACTGAGGTTGGCCAGAAAGCTGATTTGCAGCACCTGACCGAACGCGAACGAAAAGCCGATGAACGAACCGAACGTGCCGATGTAGAGCACTGCGATCAGCCACGAATCGCGGTATGCCATCACGTCGATCATCGAGCGGCCGTTGGTGCGCTGGTTGGTCAGGTTGTCCATGAACAGCGCGGCGCCGACCGCGGCGACGGACAGGAGCACCAAATACACCGCGCACACCCAGTGCGGGGAACGGTTGCCCGCGGTCGCGATTACCAGCAGTCCGACGACTTGGATCATCGCGACGCCGATGTTTCCGCCACCGGCGTTCAGCCCCAGCGCCCACCCCTTGAGCCGCTGGGGGTAGAAGGCATTGATGTTGGTCATCGACGACGCGAAGTTGCCCCCGCCGAGCCCGGCCACCGCCGCCACGACCATGAACGTTGTGTAGGACGTGTGCGGATGGGCCATGAAGTACAGCGTCAACACCGTTGGGATCACGAGCACCATCGCGGAGAAGACGGTCCAGTTCCGCCCGCCGAACGTTGCGGTCGCGAACGTGTAGGGCAGGCGCAGGATCGCTCCGATCAGCGTCGGCATCGCGACCAGGAAGAACTTTCCGGCGGCATCGATGTGGTAGACGCTCTGCGGCATGAATAGCACCATCACCGACCAGATCGACCAGACCGAAAACCCGACGTGCTCGGCAAAGATGGACCAGATCAGGTTGCGGCGCGCGATCTTGGCTCCGCCGTTGTTCCAGGCGTCGACGTCTTCGGCGTCCCAGTCATCGATCGTGTGTTGGCGCGTCATTAGCGGCATGCGAGAACCGTAGGAAAGGGTTGTTGCGGCGAGGCTTGCCCGCGATGACCTACTTGCTACAAGCCACTCACAAACCCGCAGTTGGGCCCTGTGAGGTCGACCTTGGACCGACCCATCACTCGGCAGCGACGCGCGGGACCAGATGCCAAGTAGTGCAAGGACAAGCGGATGCCGGAGGCCTTCTGCGGATCCCGATAGCTGCGCAGGCCGGAAACCATTGTGGGCGTTGCGCAGAACCCCCGTCGTCAGCGACGCGACCGCTGGGTGGTGCGGCGGCGTCCCAGCAGCACGCAGAACACGGCGAGCCCCGCCAGCAACGGGTGAACGATGCGGTCGCGCATGTCGACCGGCACCACGCCCACCAGGTCGGTGCCGTGAAATGCCTCAAGCCCGGCCGCCACGGCATAAACGAATCCGACCGCCAGGGCTGCCGCGGAGGCGGCTCGGGGGTATGCGATGCCGACCGCGAGCACGACGACCATCGCCAGCTGCCAGACCGATCGCCAGCCGTCTCCGGGCAGGTTGAAACTGGCCCCCGCCACCAGCGTTGAGGTGGCGCGCACCCCGAGAAACAGCGCAATGAACACGCAATACCAGCGCGGGGCGCTTGTGGTGCCCGTCCAGCCTGAGCTCACGGGAAGCTCCTCTCAGTCCCGTTACTGCCAGGGCGGCAGTAACGGATCCGACTATACTGCCACTGTGGCAGTAACGGGAGTGGCAAGCGGCCGGGACTCCGGTCCCCCGCGCCGGCGCCGTCGCACTCCTGCGGAGGCCCGCCGCGAAATCCTCGAGGCGGCGGCCGGGTTGCTGGCCGAGCAGCCCGCTCACGCGGTCAGTGTGGCGGCGATCATGGATCGAACCACGCTGTCGCGCAAGTCCTTTTATGTATATTTCCGCGACCGCGCCGAACTAATCGGCGCACTGGTGCGGCCCCTGCGTGTCGAGGCGGACGAAGCCCTGGCCCAATGGCGCCAGGCTGAAGATCCGGTCGCGGCCGGGCGTGAGGCGCTGCTGAGCGCGGCGCACACCTATCGCCGGCATGGGGCGATTCTGCGTGCGGTGTTCTGGTCGTCGGGCACGGATCCCGAGGTGGCCGCGGCCCGCTCGGCGCTGATCGACCCGGTGATCGACGTCGCCGAGGCGATCATTGACAGCGCGGACAGCAAGCTCGACGATCCCCGCGGGGCCGCGACGGCATTGGTGACCATGAACGTTCACCGGCTGCTGACGTTGACGCCAGACACCACCGACGCGGAAATGCACGCGCTCGTGGACACATTGGCCACGATCTGGGAACGCACGCTCTATTCGGGCAAGGGTTAGCCCGGCACGGATCATCGCGTCGATGCTCGACGCCGTGGCGGGCGATGCGCCGCCTGCACGTCGGCGTTGGCCAGCGTCTGCGCCTGAGCGGCCAGTGTCGACGCCCTGTTGGCATGCGCAATCGCCTCGGGTTCGTTCGTCGTTTCCTTGCCGTGCGCCGCTTGCAGATGCCGTTGCGCCTCGTCCAACCGGCGCTGCGCGTCGGTACCGATGCTCTGGCGATGCCTACTCACGTAGTCGGTGATCTGGCGCAATCTGGCATCCGCGGTGGACAACGCTTGCGCCAACGAACGCGCTTCGATGTTCACCTGCCCGTCGCCGGTGTCGATTCGCTGCACCGCGCGCCGGCGGCGGTGTCGGCGATAGAGCACAACAACCACCACGACGACGATCACCGCGACGATGACGCCGATCGCGATCAGCAGCCAGATCCGCTTGGACGAGCTTGGCGTTTTGTTCAACCCGTCAGCCGCGGCGACCGCGGCTCCGCGCCAGTCCTTGGCGTTCACCGCGGGTTCAATCTTGTTGCTGCGCAGGCTGTTTAACTCGGCCGCCGTCATGCCTTCCAAGTTCGGTGGCGCGGTGAACGCGTACAGCTTGGTGTTCGTCGCCACGGCCAGCAGGGCGTCGTGATCGCCCATGGCGCTCGCGCTGCGGGTTCGGTCGGCCCAGTTCTCGGGTTTGAACCTGGAGAAGTTGTCGACGTAGACCACCCACAGTTGAATGTGCCGGTCGTGGTACAGCCGGTCGATCGCCGTGCTGACCGCCGCCCGGTCCGAGTCCGTCAGCGCCCCGGTGTTGTCGGTGATGTGATCGGTGAGCTTGGACGGCGGTTGCGCGCCGGCGGGCGTCGCCCACAGCAGGCTCGCCGTGAGGATCGTCAGGACCACACCGAAGAGGCGAACAGCGCGCATACCGGTAATTTAGCCCGCCCACGGCCGCCGCCCGGCGGGTCGCCACCGCGCCAAGCGCTGGCGCACGATCCCTGCCGTCGCCGGTCGGCGTTCAATGCACTAATTTTCCTCGGGTGACGTTCTCAGCTGGCGCAGTCGCGCGGTGGATCGCCCCTCTCCTAACTGTTGCGGCCGTGGCCGCGACGAGTCTTGTTGCAGACCCGGTGCAGGCCCGGGTGCGGTTGGCCGATGACGCCAATCCGTTGGCCGGCATGCCCTTCTACGTCAATCCGAATTCGGCGGCCATGCGCGCGGCACAGCATGCCGATCCACCGAGTTCCGAGTTGACCGCCATCGCCAACACGCCGCAGGCGTACTGGATCGTCCCGGGCTCGTCCGCGTCGACGGTCGCGAAGTACACCGGCGACGCGGCGGCTGCCGGCGCCATCCCGGTCCTGGCGATCTATGGGATTCCGCACCGCGACTGCGGCAGCTTCGCCGCGGGCGGCATGGCGACGGCCGACGACTACCGCGGGTGGATCGACGGGATCGCATCCCAGGTGGGTGGTACGCGGACGGCGGTCATCCTCGAACCCGATGCGCTCGCCATGGCCGACTGCCTGTCGGCCGACCAGCGCCAAGAGCGCTACGACTTGATTCGTTATGCCGTCGACACGCTGACGCGCAGTCCGGCGACGGCCGTGTACGTCGACGGTGGTCACTTGCGCTGGCATAGCGCCGAGGACATGGCCGCCAGGCTCAACAAGGTCGACGTCGCCCGTGCGCGCGGTTTTAGCCTCAACACCGCGAACTTCTACACCACCGGGGACGAAATCGGTTACGGCGAGGCGATTTCCGGGCTCACGAACGGTTCGCACTACGTGATCGACACGTCGCGCAACGGCGCCGGGCCGGCGCCCGACTCCGGGCTCAACTGGTGCAACCCCAGCGGCCGGGGGCTGGGCGCCGCCCCGACCACCGCGACCGCGGGCGCGCACGCCGACGCTTACCTGTGGATCAAACGTCCCGGCGAGTCCGACGGAACATGCGACAAAGGTGATCCGCCAGCGGGCACCTTCGTGAGTCAGTACGCCATCGATCTGGCCCACGCAGCGGGCTCGTAGCGCGTCTCGTCGAGCAGTCACGAAGCCGCATGGCGAGAAACCGCGCCTCGATAGGCAAATATCTGGGCTACACAGGCGCGGTCTTGTTAAATACAGTTGCCGGTTCGAGTCGCCCCGATGAACTTGAGGGGAGCCGCAGATGTCGAGTTACGTGATCGCCGCACCGGAGGCCTTGGCCGCGGCTTCGGCGGATTTGAGCGGCGTCGAGGAGGCGATCAAAGAGGCCACGGCGTCGTGGGCGCCGTCGACCATGGGGATCGCGCCGGCGGCCGCCGACGAGGTGTCGGCCGCGATTGCGCGGTTGTTCGGCAACTACGCGCAGACGTATCAAACGCTGGGCGCCCACGCCGTCGCGTTTCAGCAGCAGTTCATGCAGGCCTTGAGCGGCGGCGCGGGCACATACGCGGCCGCTGAGGCCACCAGCGCAGCGTTTCTAGGGCTCCCGGGCCCGCGGGCCGTGGAGCGGAACCTGCTGGACACGTCCAATGCCTACTCACTGACGTTTACCGGCCGGCCGCTGATCGGCAACGGCGCCAACGCCGCCCCCGGCACCAGCGGCGCCGGAGGGCCCGGCGGGTGGTTGCTCGGTTCTGGCGGGGCCGCCGGCCCCGCCGTCGCCGCCGAAGCCGGTGCCGCCGACACCGCCGGGACCGCCGTTACCCACGAGCAGGGCGCCGGCGCCGCCGGGTCCACCGGCTCCGCCGGCGCCGGTGTCGCCCAACCCGCCAGTGCCGCCGGCGCCACCGGCACCGACCAGCATGCCGCCGGCTCCGCCGACACCGCCCGCACCGCCGATGTTCCCGGCTCCGCCGGCCCCGCCGGCGCCGCCGGCGGCACCGGCGGCTTCGCGACGGCTGGAGCCGGCGGCACCGGTGGGACCGGCGGCGCCGGCGCCCTGCTCGGTAACGGCGGTCCCGGCGGGGTCGGCGGATTCTCGGCGGCCGGAACCGGCGGGGCCGCCGGTTTGCTGTTCGGCAACGGCGGGCACGGTGGCAGCGGTGGGGCGTCCATAATGACCAACGGCGGGCCCGGGGGCAACGGCGGCAAGGCCGCACTGATCGGCAACGGCGGCGCCGGCGGCGACGGCGGAGTCAGCACGAACCTCGGCGGCATACCGGGGAATGGCGGCAACGCACAGCTGATCGGTAACGGCGGCGCCGGCGGTAACTCCGGCGAGGCCCCGTTCAAGGAGCCGCCCGGCGCCGGCGGGACCGGCGGCATCTTGTTTGGCTTGGACGGGGCGCCGGGGCAGCAGTAGCCAATCAGGCGGCGGCTTCGGGCCTTTGGTGCTCGACCAGATCACGCGCGCGCCCGCCTGTCTCGGACAACCCATCGATCCGCACAGTGCCGCCCGTCGCCTCGTACTGGCGCTGCCAATCGGTGATCGCCTGATGCGCGGCATGGTCGAGGTACTGAGTCGAAATGTTCACCGTGACAAGGGCTCCGGTCGGGATGGACGCCAGCACACGGGTCAGCCGGGGCAGGGCGAGGAAGGTGCAGGCCGGCCCCTCGATCACCACGCGCCAGTCGTCGCCGACCGGCTTCGCGTCGACCTTGACCCGGATCACCCGCCATCCGGTCAACACGACGGCCAGGGCCAGTCCGATCATCACCCCGTGCAGCAGGTTGAGGAAGACGACGCTGACCGCGGTCACTACGTAGACGGCGAGATCCCCGTGCTTCATTGCCGTTTCGATGTGCGCCGGCTTCAACAGCTGGATACCGATAACGATCAGCAGGCCCGCCAGCGCCGCGGTCGGGATCTGCTCGACCAGTTCAGCGAACGGAACCGTGAACAGCAGGATCCACACGCCGTGCATGATCGAGGAGGCGCGGGATTTCGCGCCCGCGTTGACATTCGTTGAGCTGCGGACGATTACACCCGTTACCGGAAGCCCGCCGATGGTCCCGGACAGGAAGTTCGCGGTGCCCTGCCCGATTAACTCGCGGTCGAAGTCGGTGCGCGGGCCGTTGTGCATTCGGTCCACCGAGACCGCCGACAGCAGGCTTTCGACGCTGGCAATCAGCGTGACGGTGATGACGCCGATGGCCACCGCGCCCCAGTTGCCGTGCGGAATGTCGGGCAGCCGCAGCGCATTCAGCGGCGACTCGTCGATCTCGATCCGTCGCACGTGGAACGGCAGCACGAGCGAGACGACCGTCACCGCAACGATGGCCACCAGCGGTCCCGGCACGAAGCGCAGCCGAGCCGGAACCCAGCGCCAGGCGATCAAGATGACGATCACCAGTGCGCCCAGCAGCGCCCCGGGCCGATGCGCATCGATGATCTGGCCCGGCAGGCCGATCAGGTTGTGCCAGGCCGTGCTTTTGGATTTTCCGCCCAACAAGACGTGCGCCTGTTGCAGCGCGATCGTGATCCCGATCCCGGCCAGCATGGCGTGCACGACGACCGGTGAGATCGCCAGCGCCGCACGCGCAACACGACTGAGCCCCAACAGAATCTGGAGCACTCCCGCGGTGGCGGTAATCAGACATGTTACGCCCCAACCGAAGTCGGAGATGAGGCCCGCGACCACCACCGTCAGGCCGGCGGCGGGACCGCTCACCTGCAACGGCGATCCGCCGAGGGACCCGACAATGATTCCCCCCACGATCGCGGCGATCAGCCCCGCCAGCACCGGTGCGTTCGAGGCGATCGCGATCCCAAGCGACAACGGCAGTGCGACCAGGAAAACCACCAGGGACGAGGGCAGGTCGTGTCGGAGGATGGATCGTATACGTTCCATTTGAATGTCTTGCATCGCTCGCTTCCCTCGTTAGGTGTAAGCGGGGAATGTTCCGAGCCCCGTATTTGCCCCTGGCTACTTCGGCGTAGCCTGTTGGCGCACAGGCGATTACAACAGCGCCATTCGGCGGTCAGAGCCTGGCTGCCTCGTTCGACGGTATTGGCGCGGCAAAGCGCGGGTCAAGCCGACCGGACGGGCGCATATGGAATGCAAATAATTTCGTTACGAGTTGTTTGGTTGACGAATCAGAAGCCCGCCCCGTGGACTTCGTGCCCCGGAACCTCCACCATCAGGCCGCGGTAGGCCTGCTCGACGGTCGAGCCGTGGTTGATCACCGCGTCGACCTCGCGAGCGATCGGCATGTTCAGGCCAAACTCATTGGCGAACTCGGTGATCACGCTGGCGGCCTTGACGCCCTCGGCGACCTGGTTCATCGAGGCGATGATCTCGTCGATCGGCTTGCCGGCCCCGAGCTGTTCGCCCACGTGGCGATTGCGGCTGCGCTGGCTGGTGCAGGTCACGATCAGGTCACCGAGCCCGGCCAGCCCGGGGAAGGTGTCGGGATTGCCGCCCATCGCCACCCCGAGCTTGGTCATCTCGCGCAGCGCACGCGCGATCACCAGCGCGCGCGTGTTCTCCCCGATCCCGAGCGAATAGCCCATCCCGACGGCGATGGCGTAGACGTTCTTCAGCGCGCCGGCCAACTCGACGCCGATGACGTCGTCGGTGGTGTACACCCGGAACCGCCGGGTGCGGAACAGTCCCGACAGCCGGGTCGCCAGGTGTTGGTCGGGCATGGCCAGCACCGCCGCGGCGGCGTAGCCCTCGCCGACCTCGCGCGCGATGTTCGGCCCGGCGAGGATTCCCGCCGGGTGACCGGGCAGCACCTCCTCGATGATCTGAGACATCCGCATGTTGGTGCCCTGTTCGAGCCCCTTGACCAGCGACACGACCGGCACCCACGGCCGCAGCTCCTTGGCCAGCTCGGTGAGGACCCCCCGGAAGCCATGCGAGGGCACGCCCATCACGACGACGTCGGCGCAGCTGGCGGCCTCGGCAAAGTCGCTGGTGGCGCGCAGCGTAGAGCTCAGTTCGACGCCCTCGCCGAGGTAGCGCGTGTTGCGATGGTTGTCGTTGATGTCGTCGGCGGTTTCCGCCGAACGCACCCATTGCAGCGTCGGCCCGCGGCGCGCGCAGATCGACGCGACGGTGGTTCCCCATGATCCGCCACCGAGAACGACAACGTTGGGTTCACGCATAGCCATGGCGATCACAGTATTGCCGCCACCGGAGATTTAGAAGCAGTTCACCAAGTGTGTGCCACTCGAAACCAAGGGCCCGACGGCAGGGGACTTCCGCCCCTACTTCCGCCGCCCGTCGTGCCCGATCGTCAAGGGACAGGTTCATACGAGGAGGATGCATGTCCGGACGCGCTCGTTGCGGCCGCGTGTCCGCGTTGCTGTCGGTGGCCGCCCTTGCCGTGTTGCTCACCTCGCCCGGGATCGCGGCCGCCGACGACGGCCGTCCGCGCGTCAACCCGGAGGAACGGGCGGCGGCCATGATCCGGCCGGCGGTGATGTACCTTGCCGGTCAAAGCTACGGCGCGGTCCGGCTGCCGGACGGCCAGATCCTGTCTCAGTTCGGCCCCGGTACGACCATGCCGTTCATCGCGACCTGGAGCTGCACCGGTTTCGTCGTCAACCCGGACGGCTGGGTGGCGACGGCCGGTCATTGCGTCGATTCCGAGAGCGCCAAGCTGCTGATCCTCAAGCGCGCGGCCAAGGAATACATCACGCAATTCCCCGACGCGCCCGAATCGCGGGATCCCACGACGACCCTGGACTGGCTGCGCAAGAACGCGCGGGTCGAAGGGGACACCCCCGACCGGGGCCCCGAAATCAGCCTGGCGCTGTCATACGGCACCGGAACCAAGCTCGCCGGTAAACTCGCCGCCAGCGTCGTGGATTTCCGGCCGCTCGGCAAGGGCGACGTCGCCCTTCTCAAGGTGGACAAACATAACCTGCCGTCGTCGGAGCTCGCCACCGACGCCGATGTCAGCATCGGCACATCGGTTCTGGCGGTGGGCTATTCGCAGAGCACCGAGAACGTCACCGGTCCCTCGCTGGACCCGACGAACAAGAGCGGCAAGGTCAGCAAGAAGTCGACCATGGGTTCGGCCGCCGAGTATGAGATCGATGCCGCGGTCTCGGAGGGCATGAGCGGTGGCCCGACCGTCGACCTCAACGGCAAAGTGATCGGCATCAACAGCTTCGCCCCCGTCGGCGAACCGCAGGCGTTCAACTTCGTCGCGCCCGCCGACGGCCTCGCCGCGATAATGGCGAGCAAGGGTGTCAAGGCGACGCTGGGGCCCGCCGACGCCTATTACCGCAAGGGCCTGAAGCATTACTACGCGGGCCAATACAGCGAGGCGATCGACGACTTCGACCAGACGCTGTCGATGTCGCCCGACTATCCCGGGCTGGCCGATCTCCGCACGAGCGCGGCCAACCTGCGCCAGCAGCACGGTGACTTCTCGTTGCTCAGTGGGGCGAACCTGTGGTGGTACATCGTGAGTAGCGTTGTGCTGGTGCTTGCCGCGAGCGCGGGCTTCACGTTCCTGGTCGTGCGGAGGCGCTGGCCCGTAAGGCTTTTCGATCGCAGGTCACTTTCCCGCCGACGCCGCCTCAGCGTCGTGGGTACGCCACCGCCGAGCTCCGCGGAACCGCACTTCTGCGCCAACTGCGGGGCGGAGCACCACCCCGCCGAAAGGTTCTGCCCGAATTGCGGCAAGAAAATATCCGTCGGGGCATCCGCGTGACCCGGCTATCCCGCTAGAGGTGCCCGGTCGGCCACCCGGCCGAACACCATCGACTCCTCGATGCGGTCGAAGCGGTAGTCGAGGGCATCGGCGAAGTAGTTCTGCCGCACATTCCACGGCCGACGGGTGCCCGACTTGGGCAGCGCGTGGCCCGACCGCTTCACGTAGTTGGCCTTGATGTCCCAGGACGGCTTGACGTCCATCGGCTCGTTGCCGCGGTGCGGGTAGGCGTGCGTGTAGCCGTGGGAGGCCATGTGCGCCATCAGCTTTGCCGTCGCCCGGGCGGTGATGTCGGCGCGCAGCGTCCACGACGCCTTGGTGTAACCCACACACCAGAACAAGTTGGGCACGTCTTCCAGCATGTGCGCCTTGTAGACGAAGCGGTCGCGGTGATCGACCGGTTCGCCGTCGAGGCTGATGGCGGCCCCGCCCAGCGCCTGCAGCTGCAGGCCCGTCGCCGTGACGACGATGTCGGCGTCGAGGTGTGCGCCGGATTCGAGCACGATCCCGGTGGCATCGAAGTGGTCGATGCGGTCGGTGACCACCTCGGCGCGGCCGGCCTTGATCGCGTTGAAGAAATCGGCGTCGGGAATCAGGCACATCCGCTGATCCCACGGGTTGTACCGCGGCTTGAAATGGACGTCGACCGCGTAGCCGGCGGGCAGCTTGCTGATCGCCCGGCGCCGCAGCAGCCACCGCACGAAACCCGGTGCCTTGCTCGACAGCAACACGAACACCGCCTCCATCAGCGCGGTGTGAATCCGGAGCAGCAGATGGGACGCCCTGCGCGGCAACAGCTTACGAGCGACCGGGGCGACCTTGCCGTACTTGGACGCCGAGACCAGATACGTCGGCGATCGCTGCAGCATGGTCACTTTTCCCGCGCGTTCGGCCATCGACGGGATGAGCGTGACGGCGGTCGCCCCGCTCCCGATGACGACGACCTTCTTGCCGGCATAGTCCAGGCCCTCGGGCCAGCGTTGGGGATGCGCGACGGTGCCGCCGAACCGCTCGATGCCGGGAAACTCGGGCAGGTAGCCCTCGTCGTAGTTGTAGTAGCCGCTGGCGAAGAACACGAACCGGCCGCGCACAGTCTTGCTGGCCCCGTCCTCTTCGACGGTGACCGTCCACGTGTCGGTGGACGAGTCCCAATCCGCCGCGCGCACCCGGCTGTTGAAGCGGATGTGGCGGTCGATGCCGTACTTGCGCGCGGTGGCGCTCAGGTATTCGCGGATGTGGGCGCCGTCGGCGATCCCCTCCTTGCGGGTCCACGGCTCGAACGGAAACGCCAGCGTGAACATGCTGCTGTCGGAGCGAACGCCGGGGTAGCGGAACAAGTCCCAGGTGCCGCCGATCTGCGCCCGCCGCTCCAGGATGGTGTACGTCGCGCCGGGGTTGCGCTCGGTGATCCGGTAGGCCGCGTCGATGCCGGAGATGCCCGCGCCGACGATGATGACGTCGAACTGGTCCACCTGCTGCGGAGTCACCGTCATCGTGAGCCTCGCTTCGAAAACCACCGCGAGCCGAACGACACTGCGAGAAGTGGCGCGCGATTTCGCAGTGGCGTTGGGCTCGCGGATCCGACGGGGGTGCCCATAGCTACCGATAGTTGACGAACTGCAGCGCCACGTCCAGATCGGCCTGCTTCAGCAGCGCCTGCACGGCCTGCAGATCGTCGCGCTTCTTGCTGCTGACGCGGATCTCGTCGCCCTGGATCTGCGTCTTGACGCTCTTGGGGCCCTCGTCGCGGATCAGCTTGGTGATCTTCTTGGCGTTCTCACTGCTGATGCCCTGCTTGAGGGTGCCGCTGACCTTGTAGGTCTTGCCGGAGGCCTGCGGGTCGCCCGCGTCGAAGGCCTTCATCGAGATGTCTCGGCGGATCAGCTTCTCCTTGAAGACGTCGACGGCGGCCTTGACCCGCTCCTCGGTGGACGATGTCAGCTCGATGGCCTCGTCGCCCTTCCACTCGATCTTGGTGTCGGTGCCGCGGAAGTCGAAACGGGTGGCCAGCTCCTTGGCGGCCTGGTTGAGCGCGTTGTCGACCTCCTGCCGGTCGACCTTGCTGACGATGTCGAACGATGAGTCCGCCATTCGATCCGTCCCTTCTTGCGTGATAGCCGGGGTGATAGCCGTTTGTGCCTTGTCTACCCGTTCGTTGTAACCTGTCTGGCGGCAGGTTGCCCGAGCGGCCAATGGGAGCGGACTGTAAATCCGTCGGCTTACGCCTACACAGGTTCGAATCCTGTACCTGCCACCAGTTTTAGCGGCGGTGTCTCCTACGAAGCGCGACGGCCAGCGATAAATCACCTGTGCCGGCCCATTGGCGTGGCTCAAAACAACGGTTAGGTTAACCTTACTTCGGCCCCGGGCGCGGGGGGCGTCAGTCGCACGAAGGAGTTGGTCAAGGGTGACCGAAACAACCACACCGGTGGCCGAGCCGTCAGATCAGCCGCCCGAGTCGGTATCGCGCCGCGGTCGGTGGCTGCGCTGGGGACTGCTGACGGTGTGGGGCCCGGGGCTGGTCGTGATGCTGGCGGACACCGACGCCGGGTCGCTGATCACCGCGTCGCAGTCCGGCGCGCAATGGGGCTATCGGATGGTCCTGCCGCAGCTGATCTTGATGCCGATCCTCTATGTCGTGCAGGAAATGACGGTGCGGCTGGGCATCGTCACCAAGAAGGGGCACGGCGCGCTGATCCGGGAACGGTTCGGCCGCTTCTGGGCGTGGGTATCGGCGTTCACGCTGTTCGCGTCGTCGATCGGGGCGCTGCTCACCGAGTTCGCCGGCGTCGCCGGGGTCGGAGAGCTGTTCGGTGTCTCGCGCTGGGTGAGCATCCCGATCGCGACCGCCGCGCTGCTGGCATTGGCGCTGACCGGCAGCTACCGGCGCGTGGAACGCATCGGCCTCATCATCGGCTCGGCCGAACTGGCGTTCCTGGTCGCGATGGTGATGGCGCGGCCCGAGCCCAAAGCCTTTGTGGAGGGCCTGAAGTCGATGCCGCTGGGCAACTCGTCGTATCTGCTGCTGGTCGCCGCCAACGTGGGCGCCGTCATCATGCCCTGGATGGTGTTCTACCAGCAGGGCGCGGTGGTCGATAAGCACCTCTCGGTGGCCACGATCCGCCAGGCGCGCCACGACACCCTCGCGGGCGCCGTGCTGACCCAGCTGATCATGATCTCGGTGGTGGTCACCGTGGCCTCGACGATCGGGGCCCATGGCGGCGAGGCCGCGCTGAACACCGTCGGCGACATCGCCAACGCGCTCACGCCCTACCTGGGCCGCGTCGGTGGCACAGTCCTGTTCGGGCTGGGCATGCTGGGCGCGGCGCTGGTCGCCGCGATCGTGGCGTCCCTCGCCGGCGCCTGGGGACTGTCCGAGGTGTTCGGCTGGAAGCACACCCTCAACCAGCGGCCCAACCGGGCAACCGCGAAGTTCTACATCACCTACGGGCTCGCGCACATCATCGGCGCCGCGCTCGTGCTGGCCAGCGTCGACCTGGTCCACCTCGCCGTCGACGTCGAGGTGATGAATGCCCTGCTGCTGCCCATCGTGTTGGGCCTATTACTGGCGCTGGAATCCCGTGCGCTGCCCGACGAGTGGCGCATGCGCGGACCGCGCAAGTACATCGCGTGGGCCCTATGCCTGGTCGTGATGGGCTTCGGCCTGTACATGGTCCCGCAGGCTCTCGGCTTCACCTAGCCGGTGTGCGCCGGGTAGGCGTGCACGAGCGCGCTGTCGAGCCGGGGCACGGCGTGGGTGAGCTGGTGTTCGGCGTCGTGCGCGATGCGGTGGGCGTCCTCGAGGCTGGTGGTGGGATCGATGTCCAGCTCGGCGTCGGCGTGCAGGCGGTGCCCGATCCAGCGCATCCGAACCCTGCGCACGCTGCGCACGCCGGGCCGCGCGGCCAGCGTGGCTTCGGCGGTGTCGATGAGCTCGGGGTCCACGGCGTCCATCAGCCGGCGGAAGATGTCGCGCACGGCACCGCGCAGCACGGCCAGGATCGCCACCGTGATGATCAGGCCGACGATCGGGTCGGCCAGCGGGTAGCCGAGGGCGACGCCGCCGGCGCCGAAAAGCACGGCGAGCGAGGTGAATCCGTCGGTGCGGGCGTGCAGGCCGTCGGCGACCAGGGCGGCCGACCCGATCCGGCGCCCGATCCGGATCCGGTACACGGCGACGACCTCGTTGCCGAGGAAGCCGATCACGCCGGCGGCCGCGACCCAGCCGACGTGCTCGATGGCGACGGGGTGGATCAAACGCAGGATGGCTTCGTAGCCCGCGACGATCGCCGACAGCGTGATCATGCCGATGACGAACAAGCCGGCGATGTCCTCGGCCCGGCCGTAGCCATAGGTATACCGCCGCGTCGCGGGGCGGGTGCCCAACGCGAACGCGACCCACAGCGGGACCGCGGTCAGGGCGTCCGAGAAGTTGTGGATGGTGTCGGCGGCGAGGGCGATCGATCCGGAGACGACGGCGATGACCACCTGCACGATCGCGGTCGCGCCCAGCCCGACCAGGCTGACTTTGACCGCCCGGATGCCGATGGCGCTCGATTCCAGGGCGGTGTCGACGCTGTCGGCGGCGTCGTGGCTGTGCGGGACCAAGAGCTGCGCCACGATGCCACGAAACCCGTGGGCGTGTTCGTGATCATGCCCATGGTCGTGGCCATGGCTATCTGCATGCATACGCAGATAATAATTTATTGGGATGGCGATCGCGAACTCGAGTCGGCGGCAGCGGCGTAAAGCCTCACGCTTTCCTTCAGAACACAAGAAGGCCAAGCGCGCCCGTCGCGACGACGACGTAGGGCTCTTTGACCTTGAATCGCCACAGCACGCCGAGTGTCACCACGGCGATGCCAGCCGTGATCCAGTCGGTGACGGCTTGGCGAGTCAGCACCACGACGGCACCGCACAGCGCGCCGCCGGCGGCGGCGGTGGCGCCGGCGACGAAGGCGCGCACCTGGGCATTGTCGCGGTGGCGCAAGAACCATCGGCCGGGCACGACGACACCGAGATAAATCGGGGTGAAGATGGCGACGCTCGAGACGATCGCACCCGGCAATCCGGCGACCAGGTAACCGATGAATCCAGCGCTGATCACGACCGGTCCGGGGGTGATCAGACCTATCGCCACGGAATCGAGGAACTGGCTGTTGGTCAGCCAGTGGTGCTGATCGACGACGCCGGCGCGCATGAACGGCACGATCGCCAGCCCGGACCCGAACACGATGGCCCCGGTCTTGAGGAAGAACAACGCGAGCGACGCCAGCGTCCCCCCGCCGGCCAGCGTGCCGAGCCCGATGACCAGTGGCATGGGTTTGGCGTTATCCTCCATTCCGGCAACGTCTTCCGGGGGTTTGCGGCGGCGTAGCCGGATGAGCGGCCGGGCGTCAAGCAGGATCATCAACAGACCCGCGCCGACGATGACGAGCACCGGTTCGGAGCCGGTCAGCGCGGTCAGCGCGAACACCGCCGCACTGATGCTCCAGAGCCGCCAGTCTCGTCCGTCGGTCAGCTTGATCAGTTTGATCGCGGCGATCGTGATGATCGCCATCACGGCCGGGGCGATTCCGTAGAACAGCGCCTGCACGACATGCGAGCCCGAGTAGTGCGAGTAGACGGCGCTCACGGCCACCACGATGGCGAACGACGGTGCGACGAAGGCTCCCGCGACGGCGGCCGCACCAACGGCGCCCCGTCGCAGGTAGCCGACCCACATCGCGACCTGCGCCGCCAGCGGGCCGGGCATGGTCTGGCCCAGGGCGACGCCGTCAAGGAAATCCTGCCGGTTGATCCATTGCCGCTGTTCGACCAGGTCACGTTGCATGTAGCCGACGGTGGCGATCGGTCCGCCGAAGCCGATCGCGCCTAGCTTCAGGAAGTAGGCGAGGATCCGGCCGAATCCCACGGGTGCGCCGTGTTCCTCGTCGGGCTCACTCATGTCGACTATGTAACCTCGGCTGCGTTTGGTGGGCCACCGCTGAGCACGCCGTGAGGCTATATGGCGACGACGTTGACGAGCAGCGCTACGGCGAAGCGTGTCGGCGTGCAAGAGCTGCGGTGGCGGCGCGTTAGTGTGTTTCGTCGGCAACAGCAACCAAGCCGATAGAAAAGTTGAGCAAATTCATGACCGCAGCAGCGGATGCGCCGGCGCTGGAATCGCGGGTCGGCCACTACTACCAGATGGACAGCACCTACGTGGTCGGCCGCGAGAAGGTCCGCGAATACGCCCGCGCGGTGCAGGACTACCACCCCGCGCACTGGGATGTCGCCGCCGCCGCTGAGCTGGGCTATTCCGGGCTGGTGGCGCCGCTGACGTTCACGTCGGTCCCCGGCATGACCTGCAACCGCCGGATGTTCGAGTCGGTGGTCGTCGGTTACGACACCTACCTGCAGACCGAAGAAGTGTTCGAGCAGCACCGCCCGATAGTGGCCGGCGACGAACTCCTCGTCGACGTCGAGCTGACGTCGGTGCGCAGGACCGCGGGCCGAGATTTCATCACCGTCACCAACACCTTCACCGACGCCGACGGCGAGCGGGTGCACACCCTGCACACCACGGTCATCGGCATTACCGCCGAAGACGTCGATCCCGCGATCAAGCTGGCCGTGCCGAAAATGATGATGCACGACGTGGACATCGTTGCGATCGGCGAAGGCGCTGCCGGATATCAGAAGACGGTGCGCCCCGAGGGTGAGGTTCGGGTCGCGCAAGGTGGCGCCACCCGCACGCCGGGTACCCCGTCCTTCGAGGACGTGAAGGTCGGCGACGAGCTACCTACCCACCACACCCGACTGTCCCGCGGCGACCTGGTGAACTACGCCGGCGTGGCCGGCGACGCCAACCCGATCCACTGGGACGAGGGCATCGCCAAGCTGGCCGGCCTGCCCGACGTCATCGCGCACGGAATGCTCACCATGGGCCTCGGTGCGGGATTCGCCTCGGCGTGGACGGGTGATCCCGGCGCGGTCACCCGGTACGCGGTGCGGCTGTCCCAGCCCGCGATCGTGTCGGCCGCCGAGGGCGCCGACATCGAGTTCACCGGGCGGATCAAGTCCCTGGACCCGGAGACCCGCAGCGGTGTCGTCGTGGTCGCGGCGAAGTCCGGTGGCCAGAAGATCTTCGGCATGGCGACGCTCAACGTCCGCTTTCGCTGACTCAGAACCAGGGACCGGGGAAGTGCCCGTCCTGGTCCTGGACCATCACGATGTCCTTGCAATCCCCGTTCAGGGCAGCGGCGTTCTCGCCGCGGCACACCAGCGTCCAGCCCGAGATCCGCGCGAACGGCCGGACCGACCACGTCGTCGCGACCGGATCGGGGGCGGGCAGGGCCAGGACGGCGTACGTGTTGCCCACGTTCGTGATGTAGAGGTGGTCTTGGAAGTACGCCAGTTTCGCGATCGACATCTTCTTCGCGTCATCGCGCGTCTTCAACAGATCCCAGTGCTGGGTGTGCAGGTTCCACACCCCGAACCCGAACTGCGAATTGTCCGATTTCAGGGCGTCGACGAATAATTTCCCGTCCGACAACGTGGCGGACAATCCACCGCCGGAAATCCGATCCGAATCGCCAACCTTGATAAGGGATTTCGCGTTCAGGTCGTAGAACATCGTCGACACCACCGGGGGGTTGTAGGAATCCCAGTGGGTGATCTTCACCAGTGCGTCCGGGCCGTCCGACAACTCGCCGTCGACGGTCCAGATGTCGTTGTCCTGATAGATCGCTTCCCCGCTCGGCCGGCGCAGCTCCGCTCCCGACGCCTTGGCCGCGTCGGTGTTGCGCTGGAACGACAGCACGTCCTGCCACACCCGGCCGGGCTGCGGGTCGTTCCACATCATCGACAGATCGGTCCCAGAAAGGATGACGGTCCGCGGCGGCGACGCGGCGCTGTGCCCGTCGGTGAACGCGTTCACCCACGCCACACCGGTGGCGGTCGCCGCCAGACCCCACTCGTTCGCCGCCGTCAGTTTCAGGTCGGGCGTCGGCGGCGCCAGCTCCTTGGTCACCAGGGGCTGGCTCGTCTTGAGGTCGAAAGCGTAGGCCGTGGCCTTGGTGACTTCGGGCTGCGAGCCTTGCGCCGCCTTGGTCGTCGTGACCACGTAAACGACCCTCATGTTGTCGGCCGTCCCCGCCAGCGCGCAGATGCTGCCCGACAGGGTCTCGCCGGCCGGGACCGTGGGGACGCCCGGCACGACGTACTGACCCGTCTTGGTGTCGAACACCTTGGGGCGAATGTCCTCGAGTGCCGACTTGCGCTCCACGAATTTCTCCGGACACCCCACGTAGGCCGTCCCGCCGTAGCTCTTCCAGTCCCGTTCCAACGGGCCCGTCACCGGGGGCGGCGCGGGCGCCGCATTGGCCGTGGTCGACGAGGTCGAGCTCGAGGTGGTCGGCGTCGCCGCGGGCGGGTCCACCGTTGCCGAACAGGACGCGACGACGGCGCAGCCTGCCGCCACCAGGGCAAGCCTGTGTGCGGGCAGTGTCCGCCCCCGGATCCCACGCATCAACAAAACCCCCGTTAAGTTCCTGTAACCACCGAGCGTAAAGCCGCCCTCGACCGACCGCGAATTGTGCGCGGGCGTCTTGGTCACACGTGGTACACCAAAAGCCATGAGCAGCCTTGCCGACGAGACCCGCTGGATGGACGCCACGGACCAGGCGGCGCTGGTGGCAAACGGCGAGGTCACGCCGGGCGAGCTCCTCGAGGCGGCGATCGAGCGCATCGAGCGGTCGAACCCCGCGCTGAACGCGGTCGTCATCGAGTGGTTCGATCACGCCCGCGCCGTGGCCGCCGACCCCGACCTGCCAAAAGGCCCGTTTCACGGCGTCCCGTTCCTGCTCAAGGACCTGTACACGAGCTTCGCCGGCCAGACGATGTCGAACGGCAACGTCGCGCTGAAAAAGGCGGCGAAGATCGACGCCGCCGACACGACGCTGGTCGCCCGGTTCAAGGCGGCCGGCCTGGTGATCGCCGGGCGGACGAACAGCCCCGAGATGGGCAGCCTGCCCACCACGCAGCCGCTGGCCTGGGGAGCGACCCGCAACCCGTGGGCGCTCGACCGTACGCCGGGCGGCTCCAGCGGCGGCGCCGCGGCGGCGGTGGCCATTGGGATGGTGCCGTTCGCCAACGCCTCCGACGGCGGCGGCAGCATCAGGATCCCGGCGTCGTGCTGCGGGCTGGTGGGCCTCAAGCCGAGCCAGGGGCGAATCTCGACGGGACCCGTCCGCGCCGAGGCCGGCCTGGGCGTCGAGCTCTGCGTCAGCCGCACGGTGCGCGACACGGCGCGGTTGCTCGACGCGGTGCGCGGCCCCGGTGTCGGCGACTCGGTCATCGCCCCGCCGCCGCGACGCCCCTATGCCGACGAGGTCGGCGCCGACCCAGGCCGGTTGCGCATCGGGCTGCTCGACGTGCACCCGCGCGGTGACTTCCTGCACGACGACTGCGTCGCGGCGGTGCGCGCCGCGGCGTCGATGCTGGAGGGCCTCGGCCACACCGTCGAGCCGGCCTGGCCGGCCTGCCTCGCCGACACCTCCTTGGTGACAAAGTTCATGGCGTTGTGGGCCACCCAGTTGGCGATGGCGGCACGGGGGTTCGGTGAGACGCTCGGGCGCGAGGTGACGGCCGATGACATCGAGCCGGTCAACTGGGTGCACGTCGAGCGGGCGCAGCGGTTGACCGCGACCGACTACGCCGTCGCGCAGGAGGCGGTGTGGGGTTTCCGCAGGGCGCTGCAGCAGTGGTGGGCCGACGGCTGGGACCTACTGCTCACGCCGACGGTGGCCGAACCGCCGCTGCCCCTGGCGGAGTTCGAGAACGACCCGGCGCACCCGACGGCGCCGATGCGCCGCGCCGGCCAGTTCGCGGTCTTCACGCCGCCGTTCAACATGAGTGGGCAGCCCGCCATCAGCCTGCCCCTGCACCGCAACGCCGAAGGCCTCCCCATCGGTGTGCAGCTCGCCGCCGCCTACGGCCGCGAGGATGTGCTCATTCGTGTTGCGGCGCAACTGGAATCGGCCCATCCGTGGGCGTCGTTTCACCCGGCTGAATAACTGTCGGCGAGCAGACGCAAAAGCCCTCATTTGGCGTCTAAATTGGGAGCTTTTGCGTCTGCTCGCGAACGGGTCATCGCTAGCTGTCGAATTCGATGGGCAGGCTTCGCGGGCCGCTCAGGCTCACCATCGGTTTCCACGGCACCGGCCCGGCGATGCGCGGGTTCAGCAGCCGGGCCGCGATCACGTTGAGTGCCTCGGCGATCTCACGCCGGGCCAGGTTGGCGCCCAGGCAGTAGTGCGCGCCGCCCCCGAACGTCAGGATCGGCGGCGCTCCCTGGCGGGTGACGTCGACGCGGTCCGGCTCGTCGTAGACCGCCGGGTCGCGGTTGGCCGCAGCGGTATTCACCAGGACCATGGTGCCGGCGGGGAAGAGGTAGCCGTCCAGCTCCGCGTCCTGGGCCACCAGCCGGAGGGTTCCGCTCGCAATCGGTGAGTGGCGCATGGTCTCCTCCACCGCGGGCATCGCCAGTTCCGGGTTCCCCTTGAGCAGCGCCCACTGGTCCGGGTGTTCGCACAGGACGTGCACCGAGGCGGCCACCTGGTTGCGGGTGGTGTCCGTGCCCGCCAGCAGTAGGCCGCCGGCCAGCATGCGCAATTCTGCCGCGTTGAGGCGATCGCCGTCATCCTCGGCGCGAATGAGGTCGGACAGCAGGTCGTCGGTGAGGCTGTTCCGGCGCCGGGCGACCATGTCATCGACGTAGTCGTCGAGCTCCCGCCACGCGCGCATCACGACCGGTTCGACTTCGCGGATATCGACGGTGAAGCTGAAGGCTTTGAAGACGTCGTCGGCCCACAACGAAAACTGTTGCCAGTCCTCGCGCGGCGCGCCGAGCAACGCGCAGATGATCGGGACGGGGTAGGGGCGGGCGAGGTCGGTGACCACGTCGCAGCGACCGGCGTCGATGACCCGGTCGACCAGCTCGTTCATCACCGCGACCATGGTGTCGTGCAGGCGCAGCGTCGCGCGGGGCGTGAACGCCTTGGACGTCAGGCTGCGCAGCCGGTGGTGCTCGTCGCCCTCCAGGCACAGCAGGCTGTTGACCACCTTGTCCCACAACGGCCCCGAGGTGACGCCCTGGGCGAGCAGGTTGATGCCGGGCGGGATCAGGAACCGAGGGTCCCGAAGGACGGACCGCACCAGGTGATAGGACAGCACCTCGGGCCCGTGCGGCCCCAGCGCGACCGGCGCCTGCCGCTGCGCCGCCTGCAGGCGGGGGTAGACGTCGGCGGGAGATTCCTCGGCGTCGTACTCCAGCGTCGGCAGGCCGGCATCGAAAACGCTTGGGGGAGCGGCACCGACGGTCATGACGGTCTCCTCGCGACGAGTTTCTCAGAATGTATGGCCACGGCGCGCGGCTGTCAACGATATCGGTTGCCCGGCATGAACTTTGTCCCGAGGCCGCAGGCTCTGACGCGGTCGCTCGCCATACATGTACGCGGTTGGTGTATTGCCGCGCGGGAATGCCTAGCGCTTTTCTAAGACGTTGACTTGCCGCACCACCCGACCGCGCTTGAGGTAGGTGGTCTGTACGACCACATAGTCGAGCGACGCACCGGTGGCGTGTGCGCGGTGGTGCAACCGCGCCCGGCGCACGAACGACCCCGGCGCCACCTCGTCCAAGGACAGATTCTCGATGGTGTTCTCGTCGTAGCGCTCGAAGACCGCACGCCAGAAGTCGAGTACGGCCGCGCGGTCATGCAGCAGGCCCTCGGAATACAGCGGAGGCGGCGGACCATACTCGACGTCTTTGGCGAATAGGCCGAATACGGCCTCCAGGTCACCGCGATTGAATGCGTCGCGGGCGCGCTCGAACGCGCCCCGCAGCACGCGCCGGCGGACCGCGACGGGAAGCCGGGACACGGCCATCACGGCGAGCGCGGCCAGGCCGGGCGCTCTCACCTCTACGCTGTCCGCAACCGGACGCCGCAACTTGGCCATGGGCGCCTACCCCTGCTTCGTTGCGCGGGCCAGCCGGCCGCCCAGCAACACGACCGCGAACACACCGCCCGCGACTCCCGAAATGAGCAGCGGCAGTTGCCCGTTCGAACCCCACAAAAAGCCCGCCCACAACCCGGCCACCAGCACGGCCAGACCGGTGGCGCCCTGGAACACGCCCTGGGCGCTCGCCTGGTGCTCCTTGCGGACGAGTCCCGAAATCCAGGCCTTCCCGACGCCGTCGGTGCACCCGGTGAACACGCCGTAGGCGCCGATCAGCAGCCATGCCGTCACCAGGTCGGTGGTCAGCCCCAGCCCGGTATAGCCGATCGCGAAGAACGCCAGACCGATCCCGAACAACGCCGGCTTGCCGATGTGGTCGGCGAGCGACCCGGCCGGGTAGCTCGCCAGGGCGTACACCGCGTTGTATCCGACGTAGGCCAGGATCACCTCGATCACCGAGAAGCCAATCTCGTTGAGTCGCAACAACAACAGGGCGTCGGGGAAATTCACCAAGCTGAAGCCGATGAGCAGCGCGGTGACCCGCCAGTACGGCCGCGGCAACGTGCGCACGCCGGCCCACATGGACTGCCGCTGCGGTCGCGGGGCGGGTCGGCTGCGCTCTCGCGCGAGGAAGACGAGTGCCACGCTGAGGACGGCGGGCACGATGGCGACGTACAGCAACGGCGGAATCCGGTGGTCGAGCAGCTCGTAGCCCACCAACCCGAGCAGCGGACCGACGACGGCGCCCAAGGTGTCCATCGCGCGGTGGAAGCCGAAAACCCGGCCGCGCTGCGCCTCGTCCACGCCGTCCACCAGCAACGCATCCCGCGGCGCGCCGCGAATGCCCTTGCCGAGCCGGTCGACGACGCGACCCGCCAGCACGCCCGGCCACGCGCCGGCCACCGCGATGATGATCTTGCCGAGCGCCGCCATCCCGTAACCGGCCGCGATCAGCGGACGCCGCGCAAACCGGTCGCCCAACGGGCCGGCCGCCAGTTTCGTGAGCGAGGACGCGCCCTCGGCAACCCCCTCGACGGCTCCCACCACGGACGGCGGCGCACCGAGCACGGCCGTGAGGTAGATCGGCAGCAGCGGATACAGCAGTTCGCTGGCGGCGTCCTGGAGGAACGACACCCCGGAGAGCACCCGGACGTTGCGGGTGAGCCAGGCGGGCCATGAGCGTCGCGGTCGGATCGCTTCCCGTGTCACGGTCGTCAGCGTAGGGGAGGCGCTCAGTCCTTACCGCGCAACCGCACCATCCGGGTCGTCGAGCTCTCGTCCAACTCGACGACGTCGGACCGCGAACGCAGGAAGTCACTGAATGACCGGAATCCCAAAGACTTCTCGCTGAACGACGGGTCCATCCGTTTCATTTGCGCCTTGACGGCCGAGTTGTGCAGCCAGTCGACGTCGTCTTTCTCCAGCCCGATTTGCAGCGCGCGGGTCAGCAGCGCGGTGGCGGCGGCCTGCGGGTCTGGCGGCTCCTCGGGTTCCTCGCGCTTGTCCGCCTTGCCGCGGCCGCTTGCTTTCTTCGGTTTGGCGGCCTGGGTGCCGGCGCCGGCCGGCTCGGGCTCGAACACCGGAATCCCCGGCAGCGCGTCGTAGATGACGAATTCGTCGCAGGCGGCCGCCAGCGCCCGGCTCGACGCGCCGGCCACCCCGATGCCGACCACGTACCGGCCGAGCCTCTTACAGCGCTGCGCCAGTGGGATGTAGTCGGAGTCACCGGCCACGATCACCACGTGCGTCAGGTCGGGCAGCCGGAACATGTCCTCGACCGCGTCCACGGCCAGCCGGATGTCGGCGCCGTTCTTGCCGTAGGCCGCCGCCGGGAACAGTTGAACCAGATCGACCGCGCGGGCCACCAACTGTCCGCGGTAGCCGGCGTTGACGTCGGCCGACCAGTCCGCGTAGGCGCGGGTGAGCACCAGCGTCCCGAACGACGACGCGAAGTCGAAGATCGCGCCGACATCGACCGTGGCCCGGGCCAGCCGATCGGCATGCTGCTCGAGCCCGGCCGCCTTGTCGCGCTGGAACGAGTTGCGCCCGTTCACCTGGTCGTACCGCGAGATCACGATGTTGTCGAAATCGAGGTAGACCGCCACGCGGGCCATCGCCGGTTCGGTCATGCCCGCAATCTTGTCAGGCGCCGGCAGTCGCGCCGTCATCGGCCAACGCAAGAATTCCGCAAGAAATCGGCGAAAATTTGGCAAGCGGTGTGCCGCAACCTAACTGCATGAAGCGAGTCCTCGCCGGAGTCCTCGTCTCGGCCGGCTTGGCGGTGGCCGCAGCGGGGGCGCCCGCGGGCGCCGCCCACGCCGACGACGACCACTGCTCGTCGAGGACGGGGTGCTACCACGGTCCCGGGATGCGCTGGTGCCCGGGCGACTACGTGTGGCCCGGTTTGCGGGCCACCGGCTGGGACCTGAACGTCTGCCACGTCTATCACGAGCAGTGTCCACCCGGGTACTAAGGTGGCTGCCCCGACAACATCGTCGAGGGACCTCCCCCGCCGCCGCCCCCACCCGTCTTCCGCACCCGCGAGGAGTGTGAGCGGGTGCTCGGATTGATCTGCGCGTTCGCGCCGTAGTGCGGAGGGCCACCAAATGCGTTTCGTCTCAACGAGAACCACGGCGATAATCGAGGCCCTCCTGTTAGCCGGCGCGATCCTGACAGCGACTCCGGCAGAGGCCGACGTGACGGCGCAACCTGCGCCGAGCCACTTCTACCCGCTGCAGCCACCCTCGCCTCAGGCTGACCCCAAGGCTGAGGTACAGGAACTGCTGCGGCAGATCACCGAGTTGGACGACACGTGGGACAGCCTCACCCCTGCGCAGCGAAACCAGCGATTCGCGGGACTGCAACAGCAGGTCACCGTCGTAGATCGGGAGACGCGGAACCTCCCTCCCGACCAGCAGCCGGAGATAGAAGGGATGCTGGGAATGGCGATCATCAGGCTGCTGGACCTCACCCGGAAAGCCCAGGGTCCCAACCAGCCCTGCTACTTTCCCCTCTGTTTGCCCGGGCTGTAGCAGGCGCGACAATCGCAGCATGCTTTTGGTCCCGGCATGGGTGTGGCGCGGTGGTCCCGTGTTCCGGGCGGTGTGCCTGGGGATCCCAGCCGGTGTTTTCATGGCAGCCCTGGCATTTGCAGAGTCGGGGGTGATACTCAGCGCGCCGGTCGTATTTGTTGTGATCAGCGTCTTCAACGGGGTCATGATGGCGCGGCGGATGGGTAAGTCGTGGCCCGCGGCGATCGATCTCAGCCCTGACGAGCGGGTAGCGGTCAGTTCCGCGGTGCGCCGCGGCCACCAGCTCGCCGAGGCGCGACTGGCACCCGCGGCCGTCGAGTATGCCGGCGCTTTGCGCGACGCCGGTCGGCAAGCACGCCGCTGGCAGTGGTTGGTGTGGTTGGGCGGCGCGGCGGTGCTTGTCCTTGCGGCGATCGACAGCGTCTTTGCGACGCCCCGGGTCGCCACGGTGTCGTGGCTGATGGTCGTGCTTTTTGCCGTCGAGATCTTTTGGTGGCCACGGGTGCGAGACCGGCTGCTGGCCAACGCCGAGCGCACTCACGAAGCAGCGTGCCGGGCCTTGGGCCAGCGGCGGGTCGACGACGCGTGAGGTTCAGCCCGTAACCGGGCTAGGCACATCCGGGCTGTAGCCCTCGCGCGCGCCGAGGTTGGTGGCCCCCGTGATGATCGCCCGATCGATTTGGCGAAGCGCGTGCACGGCGGTGAGAAACCGCCGGGCATCAGCGCCGAGCTCGCCGTCGCCGTCCTGGTGCCGGGCCGCGGTCTCGGCGGCGTCCAGCTCGTCGGTCGCGGAGTTGACGGTGACGCCCTCGGCGCCGTCGATCACGGCGCACAGTGCATCGATATTGCTTCGGGTTTGCGCCGCCGCCGCCATGAAATCCGTTGCCAGGCCTTCTGATCCGATCGGATCCTGATACTGCTCGGCGCTGCGCGCCAGGCTGCGCCCGTGCCGATCGCACGCGGCGAATATCCGCAAGGCCCGCCGGATGCTTCGCCGGCCGGCGAGCCCGGCCACCCCCGCCAGCAGCGGCTTGGCGCTGACCCGGAACTGCTGCAGCGCCCGGTCGAGTTGGCGCGCCTGCTCGGTCGGGCTCACCGTCTCGTCGCCGCCGAACATCGTCGCCGTGGAGATCTCGATCAACGCGGACAAGGCCGTCAAAAACGCGCGGCTGTCAGTGCGGATCGTCGTCCGGGTATGGGTCGGCAGCACCAGGATGGCCACCGCCACGCCGATGGCGGCCCCGATCGCGGTCTCTTCGATCCGCAGCATCAGCACGCCGAACGAGAATTCGCCCAGCAGGCCATACAGCAGCGCCAGCGTCGTGGTGATCCAGAAGGTCATCAGGCTGTAGGTGACGGTCATGAAATAGAAGGCGCAGAACAGGCAGACGAAGATCGCCACCAACGAGGCGGTGGTGTTCCCGGTGAACAGCGTGGCCACCAGCACGCCGCAGGGCACGCCCAGCAGGGTGCCGAGCAGCCGCTGCCACCCCTTGGTCAGCGTTTCGCCCCAGGAGTTCGTGCCGGCGAAGATCACGAACGCCGCGATCACCGCCCAGTACCAGCGGGCCGGTGACACCAGCTCCCCGGTGACGATGGCCAGCGACGCGGCGACCGACACCTGGATGGCTTGCCGGGTGGTCGGGCGCAAGCCCCGCTCGGCGGCGCCGCGCGGGTCGGCGCCCTCCGGCGCCGGGGGCGGCACGTCCTCGGCGCGCTGCAGCGCATCGGCCCTCGCGGTGGCGGCGCCTTCGACGACGGCCCGGACCTCGGCCGTCGCCCTGGCCGCGTTGATGATCGCCAGCGCCAGCCGGCGTACCTCGGGCGCGTCCGCGTACTCGTCGAGGATCCGCTGCGCCCGGCTCGCGGCCCGGCGCAGGCCGTCGGCCTGCGGCGTGCGGATCGCCCGCGCCAGTTGCGCCAGCGCCCCGACCAGCTCGACGCGGGTGCGAGTGGGAATGTCGGCGGAGAGCGCGGCCGCCCGTCGGCCCGCCGTGGCGACCCATTCGATGGCCAGCTCGGCGTCGAACAGCCACGGCGCCAGTTGTTCGCTGGTGACCCCGGGCCAGAGCGCGGCCGGATCTGCCTTGTCCTCGATCTGGCCCTGCACCATCAGCGCGGTCTCGTTGAGCCGGGTGGTGCGGGCGCGCATGCGGCGGCGGCGGCGTTCGTCGAACCGGCCGGTGCGCACCGCGTCGGCGGTGGTGTCGACGACGATCGCCATCCGCGCCCGCAACGCCCGAACGGTGGCGCTCAGCACGCGTTCGGGCCGGTCGGGCAGGACGTACGCGCTCATGACGAAAGTGCACAACGTCCCGACCAGCACCGCGCCGATCAACCAGGGCAGCTCCGAAATGCGCGCCCGCAGATACAGAGTGAAGAAATAGGACATGAATGCGACCATGCCCAACGCCCTCCCGCGGGACCCGAAGCGGCGGACGTAGACGGCGGCGAACACCACGGCCACGAACGCGGCGTCACCGGCGACCGGGTGCGGCGCGAGCGCCGCGGCGGCGGTGATGGACGCCGCGGCGGGCAGCGGCAGCAGCGCCATGGTGACCCGCTGCCGACGGGGGTCGGGCTCGTTGACCGATCGCGACGCGACCATGGTGATGACGACACCGAGCAGGGCGACCGTCAACGGCTGGCCCGCTGCCTTGGTCACCAGGTACATGATCAGCAGCGAACAGCCGAGGGCGGCGGTGGTGCGCGTCGCCATCCGCAGCCGCAGCAAGCCGGGATCCGACCCGATCCACCAGTCTCGGGCCCGTTGGTAGAGAACAGTGATGCGATGACCCCCCTCGTCGGCCGGACACTTCATGGTTACCCGAACCGCGCCGGGCGGCCCAGGCTAGTGTTCGACGTCGTGAGGGCGCCTACGCGGGCAACGCTGGCCGACGGCCGGGACCTCCTGTTCTTCGCGCTGCCCGGTCACCGCCCGGCGCCGGTCGAAGACCGCCGGCCGTTGCCGCCGCGGGCCCCGGACCAGTCGCAGTTGCGGTTCGACCGCTCGACCGGGCAATGGGTGATCGTCGCGGCGCTGCGCCAGGACCGCACCTACAAGCCGCCGGCCGACCAGTGCCCGCTGTGTCCGGGACCGACCGGCCTGACCAGCGAGGTGCCCGCCCCGGACTACGACGTCGTGGTTTTCGAAAACCGGTTCCCGAGCCTGTCCGGCGGCGGGCAGCCGGTCGGTGCGCCGGCCGGTGACGGCTTCGTCTGTGCCCCGGGCAGCGGCCGCTGCGAGGTGATCTGCTTTTCCAGCGACCACGCCGGGTCGTTCGCCCAGTTGGAACCGGCGCACGCCGGGCTGGTGGTCGAGGCGTGGCGGCACCGCACCGCGGACCTGATGGCGACACCGGGCATCGAGCAGGTGTTCTGTTTCGAAAACCGAGGCGAGGAAATCGGGGTGACGCTGACCCACCCGCACGGCCAGATCTACGGCTACCCCTTCGCGACGCCGCGAACCGCCGCCATGCTGGCGCAGGCGCGCGAGCACCGAATGCGCCACGGCTCCAACCTCTTTGCCGACCTGCTGGCGCGCGAGGTGGCCGACGGGTCTCGCATCGTCGCGCGCACCGAGCTGTTCACGGCGTTCGTGCCGTTCGCGGCGCGCTGGCCGGTCGAGGTGCACCTGTACCCGAACCGGTTCGTGCACAACCTCGTGGAGCTCGGCGAGGACGAACTGGATGCGTTCGCGCACGTCTACCTCGACGTGCTCAGGCGGTTCGACAGGATGTATACAACCCCGCTGCCCTACATCTCGGCGCTGCACCAGTTCGCCGCCACCGACGCCCAGGACGACGGCTACTTCCACGTCGAGCTGATGTCGATCCGGCGCAGCGCGACCAAGCTCAAGTACCTGGCGGCCTCCGAGTCGGCGATGGACGCGTTCATCAGCGACGTCACGCCCGAGGCCGTGGCCGCGCGGCTGCGGGAGCTCGGATGACGGTCCGCTACGCCGCTCCCGGGCGGGTCAACCTGATCGGCGAGCACACCGACTACAACCTCGGCTTCGCGCTGCCGATCGCGCTGCCGCAGCGCACCGTGGTGACCTTCACCCCAGACCGCACCGATGGAATCACCGTGCACAGCCAGCGCGCGCAGGGCGCGGTGCGGTTTCCGCTCGACACCTTTCCCGGCCAGGTGACCGACTGGGCCGCCTACGTCGCCGGGGTGGTGTGGGCGCTGCGTCAAACCGGCCAACCGATACCCGGCGGCACGATGTGGATCACCAGCGATGTGGAGATGGGATCGGGCCTGTCCTCCTCGGCGGCGCTGGAATGCGCGGTCCTGGGCGCGATCGCGGCGGCCGCCGGCATGCGCATCGACGAAAAGGAGCAGGCGCGGCTGGCCCAGCGCGCGGAGAACGACTATGTCGGCGCCCCAACGGGTTTGCTCGACCAATTGGCCTCGCTGTTCGGGCAGCCGTCGACGGCGCTGCTGATCGACTTTCACGACCTCAGCCTCACGCCGGTGGCCTTCGACCCCGAAGCGTCCGGGGTCGCGCTGCTGCTGATCGATTCCAGGGCCCGGCACAGCCACGCCGGCGGCGAATACGCCGCCCGCCGCAAGTCCTGCGAGCGCGCGGCGGCCGACTTGCGGGCGTCGTCGTTGCGCGAAGTCTGGGATCGCGGGCGCGCGGAGTTAGGCGCCGTCCGCAACCCGATCGATGCGCGCCGCGCGCGCCACGTCCTCACCGAGAACGGCAGGGTACTGGATTTCGTTGCGGCATTGGGTGATTCGGATTTCGTCGAAGCCGGGCACATCTTGACCTCGTCACACGTCTCCATGCGCGACGACTTCCAGATCACCACCGAGCACATCGATCTGATCGCCGATACCGCGGTGGGCGCCGGCGCGCTCGGTGCCCGGATGACCGGCGGCGGATTCGGCGGCTGCGTGATCGCGCTGGTGCCGGAGCGCCGGGCGGACGCGGTCGCCGACTCGGTGCGGCGGACGGCGCTCGCCGCGGGTCACCCGCGGCCGATCATCACCCGGACCCGCGCGGGCGCGGGCGCGGGGCTCGAGGGGCAGTCGTGACGCAGCCCCTGGCATCGGCCGACCACGACGGCATTCGAGTGCTGACCCTCAACCGGCCCGATGCGCGTAACGCGTTGAGCCGCAACCTCGTTGAGTCGCTATTCGACGCGCTGTGCGCCGCCGACGACGACGAGGGCGTGGCCGTCGTCGTGCTGACGGGTGCCGACCCCGCCTTCTGCGCGGGGGTCGATCTAAAGGAGGCGGCGGCCAGGGGCGGGGACTACTTCGCGGTGTACGAATCACACAACTGCGTCGCGCGCGTCGGGGAGATGCGCACACCCGTCATCGGCGCCGTCAACGGCCCGGCGTTTACCGCCGGCCTCGAAATCGCGCTCGGCTGCGACTTCCTGATCGCCTCCGAGCGTGCCATCTTCGGCGACACCCACGCGCACGTGGGCATCCTGCCGGGCGGGGGCATGACCGCTCGGCTGCCGCAACTCGTCGGCGCGGCGATGGCGCGGCGCATGTCGATGACGGGCGAAATCGTCGACGCCCGGCGGGCCGAACAAATCGGGTTGGTCACCGAGGTCGTCGCCCACGCCGACCTGTTGCCCCGAGCGCTGGAGCTGGCCGCCCAGATTGCCGCCGTGCCGACGATCACCATGCGGGGGCTGAAGGAGATCTATCGGCGGGGATCGGCGGCGGTCGTCGAACCCGCACTCGCCGCCGAGCAAAGCATCGCCGGCTCGCAGGCGCCCGCGGCGGATCTGGACCAGGCCTACCGCCGGGTGGTCGAGCGCAACCGTCAGCAGCGGTGAATCTAGCCGTTACGACGGGAATAGCTGTAACGTAACGGCTATGGCCCTGACGGTGTGCTCGATGTGCGGGGGTGGCTTCTCCGGCCGGTCGGACGCGATCTACTGCTCTTCGGCTTGCCGGCAGAGGGCTCACCGGGCGCGAGCGGCCCGCCGGGCCGCCGTGCTGCTCGAAGGCTTCAGGCGGAGCTTCGTGCCGACGCGGGAGAGCGCCGAGGCCAGCCGGACGCTGCGGCTCTCCGTCGCCACGTCCTTGCACCGCGCGCGGCTGCAGGTCGATCGATCCCGCGAACTGTGTCGCACATCGGAGCGTCGTCTGCAGGAAAGTGACGCCCTCTTGCGAAAGCGGATGCCATGGCTTGGCAATTAGACGGCCAGACGGCGGCCGTCGAACAGGCGCTCGCGGGCGGTACACCGCAGAGCGCCGGCTGGTTCCGCTTCTATTTCGAAGACCAGCGCTGGGAATGGTCCGAGCAGGTGCAGCGCATGCACGGCTATGAACCCGGAACGGTGACGCCGACCACCGAGCTGGTGTTGTCGCACAAGCACCCCGATGACCGTCGCCGAGTGGCCGTGACCATCGACGATATGGTCAAGAACCGTCAGCCGTTCAGCGCGCGGCACCGCATCGTCGACACCAGTGGCGCCGTCCACCATGTGGTCGTGGTGGGCGATCAATTCTGCGACGAGGGCGGCGAGGTGATCGGCACCCACGGCTTCTACATCGACGTCACGCCGGCGTCCACCAGAAAATCGGAGGACGTCATCACGGCGAAAGTCGCCGCGATCGCGGAGCGTCGCGGCGTGATCGACCAGGCCAAGGGCATGCTGATGTTGGTCTACGGCGTCGACGAGGATGCGGCTTTCAATCTGCTCAAATCGCTTTCCCAGGCGCGCAATATGAAGCTATGGCCGCTGGCGCGCCAGATCGCCGAGGACTTCGCCGCGCTGGGCAAGGAGGCCATCGCATCGCACTCGCGATTCGACCAGCAGCTGCTCACCGCCCACCTGCGCGCGACTAGCCGGCCGGAGTGAAGCGGACCGCGCCCAGGTGCATCCGGTCGACGGCTTCCGCGAACTCTTCCCGGGTCGGTATGCGCTCATCCCGGAACTTCAGTCCCATCATTCGCTGCGCGCGCTGCACACCGTAGGACTCGGCGCAGCGGTGGAACAGGTCCGAGACGATGCTGCGGTCGCGGATGAGTTCGCCGCGCATGGCCGTCGTCTTGCCGTCGTAAACGACCTCGGCGGCCGCGCCGTCGCGGAAGTTCTGCTTCCACGGGGCGCCGGTCAGCGCATACAGCTCGTGGTCGATCACGTGGGCGCTCACAGGAATTGTGAACTCCCGCCCCGTCTTTCGGCCGGCGAAGCTCAACACCATCAGCTGCTTGCGTGCCGGTCCGGCGAGCGGGGTGCGGAGCAGGAACCCGAGGACGGGGTTGACGAGACGCAGTAGCGCCGACGGGGGGTGCCCGGCGTCTATCGCGTGCGACTGTTCTGGCATGCCAACACCGTAAGACCAATCGGGCGCCACGGCGTAGGGAATTCACCGCCGCGGCGCCCGAGAGGCAGACGACGATCAGGGGGTGATCGTCGTCTGGTCGTCGATGATGTTGGCGGCGTCCATCAACGGCGCCTCGTCGGCCTGCAGCGCGTCGGCGTTGAGCTGCAGCACGAAAACCGCGCCCTGGCTGGGGATGACCACCGTCTTCTGCGCGACGGCCCGCGTCTTGCCGTCCCTCTGGTAGGAACCCTTGAGCTGCCAGGCCTGAAAGCCCCCGAGCGTGGATGCCACGCCGTTGCCGGTGCCCTGATAGCCGGGAAGTCCGAGTAGCTCGTTGGGGGCGTACTGGATGATCTTCGCCGTGTCGACGTCACCGGTCAGTTTCGAGTAGAGCGCCGAGATGGTGGGCGGATCCGACGGATTGGACGGCTGCGCCAAAACGATGCCGCCGTACGACGTGCCGGCGTTCTGGTTGATCTGCCAGCCCGCGGGCACCGGCAGGTCGACGTTGGGCCCGGGATCCCCGTGGTGCACCGGGGTCTCGGTGATGTGCGCGTCGCGAATGTAGTCGGCGATCGTCGGGCCGCCCTGCGCGCTCGGCGTCGCCGAGGTCGCCGACGTTTTCGAAGTAGAGGTCGAGGTCGAGGTGGACGTCGAGGTCGACGTCGACGGCGATGACTTGTTGCTAGAGCCGCACGCCACGAGCGCCAGACTCAGCGCCACGGTAACGGTTGCTGCGGTCAAGTGTTTCATCAATCAATCTCCCGTAGATTGGGCCGGTACCAGCGCCAGCCACGCGGAATGAGACTAGCCGACGAAGGTGGCAATCGTTGCTAGCGAATTTCTCCGGGCTCCCGGCATCGCCGAAATAACCCGCGAAGAGGCGGTCATGCAGTAGAGAACAGCTATGCGGTCACGCGCCCGTTACCGGGCCCTCATCGCGTTGGTCGCGGCGGGCGCCGTGTTCCTGACGTTCGTCGCGGCGGCCCCGCCGATCGCCTACGACGGCGAACCCCCGCTCGTGACCGATCCCGTCGACCACGTCGACACCCTCATCGGCACCGGGACTGGCGGTGAGACCGTGGGGGAGATCAACAACTTTCCCGGCGCCTCCGCGCCGTTCGGAATGGTGCAGTATTCGCCGGACACCGTCGGCAACTACGCCGGCTACAACTACGACAACTCGCGCTCCACCGGGTTCAGCATGACGCACGCTTCGGTGGGTTGCGCCGCGTTCGGCGACATCTCGATGCTGCCGACCACCACACCGATCGGCGCGCAGCCGTGGAACGCCTGGGAACGCATCGCCCACGACGACACCGAGCAGGGTCAACCCGGGTATTACACGGTCCGGTTCCCCGGCACCGGCGTGACCGCCGAACTCACCGCCACCACCCACACCGGACTCGGCCGCTTCCGCTATCCGCGCAATGGCCGGCCCGCCCTGTTCCACGTGCGTTCCGGCGCATCGCTGGCGGGCAACTCGCGCGCCACCATCGAGATCGGCGCAGACAACACCACGATCACCGGATGGGCGACCAGCGGCGGGTTCTGCGGCAAGAGGAACACCTACACGGTGTACTTCGCGATGAAGTTCAGCCGGCCGTTCATCTCCTACGGCGCCTGGGACGGCTATTCGGTGGTCGCGGGCGCCCGCACCGCGGCCTCGCCCTACAGCGGGGGTTACGTGGAGTTCCCGCCCGGCTCCTCGATCGAGGTGCAGACCGCGATCTCCTACGTCGGCATCGACGGCGCGCGCGCGAACCTCGCCGCCGAGGGCGGGTCGGGCTTCGACCAAGTGCGCGCCGCCGCGGTTACCCAATGGAATGCCACGCTGTCGTGCATCGCGGTGGCCGGGCGCAAGGTTGGCAACCTGGACACCTTCTACACCTCCCTTTACCACTCGCTGCTGCACCCCAACACCTTCAATGACGCCGACGGGCGTTACATCGGGTTCGACGGCCTCATCCACACCGTGGAAAAGGGGCGCACGCAGTACGCCAACTTCTCCGACTGGGACACCTACCGGGGCCTGGCCGCCCTGCAGGGGCTGCTCTTCCCGAAGCAGGCCAGCGACATGGCCCAGTCGCTGGTCAACGACGCCGAGCAGAGCGGTTCGTTTCCCCGCTGGGCGCTTGCGAATTCGGCAACTGGCGAGATGACCGGAGACAGCGTCGTGCCGCTCATCGTGAACCTATACGCCTTCGGCGCCAAGGACTTCGACACCCACACGGCGTTGCGCTACATGGTGCGCGCGGCGACCGAGGGTGGCGTCGGGTTGAACGGCTACGTGGAGCGACCGGGCATCGCCACCTATCAGCGGTTGGGTTACCTGCCGGACACGGCGGGGTTCGGCGCGGGCGCTTCGATCACGCTCGAATGGTCCGTCGACGACTTCGCCATCTCCCGGTTCGCCGAATCGCTCGGCGACGCGGCGACGGCCGCCGAATTCCAGTACCGGGCGCAGTACTGGCAGAACCTGTTCAACCCCAGCACCCGATACATCTCGCCGCGCAACGCGATGGGATTCTTCCCCCCCGGCCCGGGATTCGTCGAGTCCGGTTCGGGTTTCGGCCAGGAGGGATTCGACGAGGGCAACGCCGAGCAGTACGTGTGGTGGGTGCCGCACAACGTCGCCGGCCTGGTGACCGCCCTCGGCGGCCGAACCACCGTCGCCGCCCGACTCGACCGGCTCACCGAAGAGCTGAACGTGGGGCCCAAGGAGCCGTATCTGTGGGCCGGCAACGAACCGGGCTTCGGGGTGCCCTGGCTGTACAACTACATCGGCCAGCCCTGGAAGACTCAGCTCACGGTCGACCGGGTCCGCGGGCTGTTCGGCCCGACTCCCGACGGAGCCCCCGGCAACGACGACCTCGGCGCGCTGTCCAGTTGGTACGTCTGGGCCGCGCTCGGCCTGTACCCGAGTACCCCGGGGACGCCGATTCTCACCGTTGCCACGCCGCTGTTCGATAGGGCCGTAATCGCCCTTCCGCAAGGCGGATTCATCCGGATCTCTGCCCCGGGCGCATCTGGACCGCACCGCCTGAAATACATCGGCGGCCTGTCCGTCGACGGGGACGCCACCGACCGCACCTGGATCCCGGAACGCGTCGTCCGCGACGGGGGAGAGCTGAAGTTTTCGCTGGCCGCCTACCCGGACAAGTCGTGGGGCACCGCCGAGTCTTCGGACCCGCCGTCGTTCGGCGCGGGAAGCTCGGCGGTGACCGCCAACGTTTCGCGTCCCATCGTCGCGATCGCGCCCGGGCACACCGGCACCGTCAAGGTGGACCTGCAGCGGATGATCGATGGTGCCGACCGCTACCGCATCACCGGCACGTCCTCCGACGCCGGGGTCACGGTGACGCCCTCGTCCGGTCAATTCGGCGCCGACGGATCGGCCGCCGCGGATGTTCAGATCACGGTGGCGCAGTCGGTGCCCGACCAGTACTACGCGGTGTTCCTCAGCACCGCGGCCGGCGAAACCGTCAGGGGGTCAGTCGTTTCCGTGCTCGTTCGCAGCGGTCCCGACGAGCCCTGACCCCGGTCAGATCATCTCGTTCTCGGTCAGCCACCGCATCACCGGCCACCCGGCGAACACGGGCAGCCAGCAGGTCAACACGCGATAGAGCAGGACCGACGGCACGCCGACGGCCGCGGGTACGCCGAAGGCGGCCAGGCCACCGATCAGGGCGGCCTCGACGGCGCCGACACCGCCGGGCGTCGGGGCGGCCGAGGCCAGCGTTCCGCCGACCATCGTCACCACCGTGCAGGTTACGAACGAGGCGCCGCCGCCGAACGCTTGGACGCTGGTCCAAAGCGCCAGCGCCGCACCGAGAGTCGTCCCGGCGCAACCGAGCACGATCAAGCCCAGGCGCTTCGGCTCCCGGGCAACCTCGGCGAGGTCGCGGGCCACCTCCTTCACCCTCGGACGCAAGTCGGTCGCCAGCCACCGTCGCAGCCGCGGCACCAAAAGGAATGTGCCGACGAAGCCCAGCGCCACACCCGCGATCAGGTACAGCACCGTGGCGCTCGGGACGTAGTGCCGAAGGTCCATCGACGCGCCCGCGACGGTGCTGAACAAGATCAGCAGCAGCAGGTGCATCATCACCTGCACCGCTTGCTGCATCGCCACCGCGGTGGTGGCCCGCACCGCGGACAGCCCGCCGCCCTTCTGTAAATACCGCGTGCTGAGGGCGAGGCCGCCGACGCCGGCCGGTGTCGTGGTCGCGGCAAAAGTGTTGGCCACCTGGGCTACCGACAGCTTCCAGAAGACCACCGATTCGTCGGCGCTCGCCCACAAGGCGGCTGCCGCGCCCACGTACGTCAGCGCCGATATCACCAGGCCCAGCAGTGCCCACCACCAGTTCGCCCTACTCACCTGGGAAATGAACGTCGGCACGGTGCTGATGAACGGGTACGCGACGTAGACCAGCGCGACCAGCAGCACCAGCTGAATGACCTGCCTGCGGGTGAACCGGGTGATCGTTTCGGTCTTGATCTGGTCCGCGCCGGTTTGACGCTTCACCTCGGCGCGGGCGCCGGAGATGACGGCGCTGGCGTCGACGATCGATCGCCGGATCTGTTTGGGCACGGCCGTTTTGGTGAGCCGGCGCGAAGCGGCGAGCACGGTGTCCTTGCCGAACGCGTCGATCGCCGCGCCCACCGCGGACTCCGCGTCGTACAGCGCCGACGTCGTCACCAACAGTTGTGCGATGTCGGACTGGAGCTGGGTCTCGGTGGCCCCGTACTCTGCGTTGTCGAACCCGCCGAAGAGCACCGTGCCGTCGTCGACGGTGATCGTGGTCGCTCGCAGGTCGCCATGGGAGATCTGGTGGTCGTTGAGGGTGCGCAGCGATTCCCACGAGCGCTCGACCGGGGTCGTCATGGCGCAGTGGTCGAGCATCGTCCCCCGAATGGGCTTGTGGGAGTACAACATCCAGCCCCGGTCGAGGGGGGCCACGGCGATTGTCGACGTGTTCGCCAGGCCCAGGTCACCGATGGCGATGGCCATCAGCGCGCGATGCTCGACGGCGCGGCGCATCGAGGCCACCAGGGGCGCGGTCTCCCTGGCCCGCAGCCGCAGCTTGCGCCACAGCTGAACCAACGCGCCGCCGCTGCGCTGGTGCGGGCCGTACAACTCGATCAACGCCTCGTCGCGGGCCGAATCGGAATCCATGCAGACCGCCGACAACACGAGTGGCCCCGGTCCGGCGGGCCGGACCACCCGAAGCTCGGAGACCACGCATCCGCGTTTGGCCAGCGCGCGCACCGTGCCCTCCAGGGGCACCTCGAGGGCGGGGGTGCCGACGACCAGCACCACCAGGGCGCCGACGAACCACCCGACCGCCAGCCCGAGCAACGTGCGTGCCGGGACGATGGCGCTGATGAACAGGTGGATCGGCACGAAGGCCAGCAGCAGCGTCCACCACCAGTGCCTCCAGCGCGCGGGCAGCCAGGGACCCGAGACGGTCAGGACGGCCGCGAGCATCGCGATCCACCGCGGGTCGTCGAGTATCTGGGCCAGCGCGGTCTGCGGCCGGTCCATGAGGTCGAAATGCCAACGCGGCGCCGAGATGCCGGTGCCGCTTATCGAGAGCGGCAGCACCGCGAGGAGAGCCGCGGCCGCGTAGGCGCCGAGCATTTTCCATTGCCGCGCGGCGATCAAACCGATCAGGATCGCGAACGGCAGAGCCAGGATCGCGATGCCGTACACCAGGTACACGAGATCGGATTGGGTTGGCGTCAGCACCCCGACGATCTCCGAGATGGACTTCTCCAGCGCGACCCACTGCGGCCGGGTGATCAGCGAGCCGGCGATCACGATCGCGAAGAACACCACGCTCGCGGCGAGCCGCAGGATGTCGTTGGTCCGCCGGGTGATCGGTTGCAGCAAGTCGCCCGAAACGCTGATTTCGCGCCCGTCAACCCGCATGTCGAGACCTTAACCGGATACCTGGGCGCCAGCGGGGATGAACCTCGCGGACAGCTTGTTCACATGAGACGCGCGTAGGGTCGGCGAAGGTATATAGGTAGTTGAGCTAGTCGAATTGGGGGACACGAGGGTGACCAGAACGGACAACGACACCTGGGAGATCACCGAGAGCGTCGGCGCCACGGCGCTGGGCGTCGCGGCGGCCCGCGCGGCGGAAACCGAGAGCGAAAATCCGCTGATCAGCGACCCGTTCGCGCGGGTCTTCCTGGACGCCGTCGGCGACGGCATGTGGAACTGGTTCGCGGCGCCCGACCTGCCCGCCGAGATCGCCGAGGCCGAACCGGACTTGGTGCCCCAGATGAAGCGAATGGTCGACTACATGGCCGCCCGGACGGCGTTTTTCGATCAGTTCTTCCTCGACGCGACCCGCGCGGGTGTGTCGCAGGTGGTGATCCTGGCCGCGGGCCTGGATTCGCGGGCGTGGCGGCTGCCCTGGCCCGATGGCGTCACGGTGTACGAGCTCGACCAGCCCCGGGTGCTCGAGTTCAAGTCATCGACGCTGCGCGAGCGCGGCGCCGAGCCCACGTGCAACCTGGTGCACGTCCCGATCGACCTGCGCCACGACTGGCCGGCCGCGTTGCGGCAGGCGGGGTTTGACTCGTCGGTGCCGAGCGCATGGTCCGCCGAGGGGCTGCTGCCGTTCTTGCCGGCGGCCGCCGAGGAGCTGCTCTTCGAGCGCGTCCACGCGCTGGCCGCCGCCGGTAGCCGGATCGCTGTGGAGGCGCATGGCCCGGACTTCCTCGACGAGGCCGCGCACGCGAAGCAACGCGAGACGATGCAGCGGATCCGCGACCTGATGGCCAGGCTGGAGCCTGACCGCGAAATCCCCGACGTCCAGGACCTGTGGTACTTCGAGGAGCGCGAGGACGTGGGCGACTGGCTGCGCCGGCATGGCTGGGACGTCACGGTCACGCCCGCTGAGGAGCTGATGGCCCGCTACGACCGCCGGCCCCCGCAGGACGTCGAAGACGCCGCCCCGAAGACGCTTTTCGTGGCCGCCGAGCGCAGCGAGAGGGAGTGAGCGTGGCAAGGACCGACAACGACAGCTGGGAGATCACCGAAAGCGTGGGGGCGACGGCGTTGGGCGTGGCCTCGGCGCGCGCGGTGGAAACCGAGAGCGAGAACCCGTTGATCCGCGATCCGTTCGCGCGGGTTTTCCTCGACGCCGCCGGCGACGGGCTGTGGAACTGGTATTCCGCGTCCCAGCTGCCCGCCGACGTCCTTGCGGCCGAACCGAGTCTGCAGTTGCAGATGAAGGCGATGGTCGGCTACATGGCTTGCCGCACAGCGTTTTTCGACCAGTTCTTCGTCGACGCGAGCGAGGCGGGCATCCGCCAGGCGGTTATCCTGGCGGCGGGTTTGGACTCGCGCGCGTGGCGGCTGCCCTGGCCGGACGGCGTCACGGTGTACGAGCTCGACCAGCCGCGGGTGCTGGAGTTCAAATCGTCGACGTTGGACGAGCACGGGGCGCAGCCCGCCTGCAACCGCATCGCCGTCCCGGTGGACCTGCGTCAGGACTGGCCGACGGCGTTGCGGCAGGCGGGTTTTGACGCCTCGGCGCCAAGCGCCTGGTCGGCCGAGGGGCTGATGCCCTATCTGCCCGCCGCGGCCCAGGACCTCCTGTTCGAACGCGTTGACGCGCTCGCCGCCGACGGCAGCCGGGTCGCCGTGGAAGCGCTGGGGCCGAAGTTCCTCGACCCCGAGTTCCGCGCGAACCGTCGCGCGCGGATGGAGCGGATCCGCGCCCTGGTGACCAAACTGGACCCGCAGCGCCAGATCCCCAACAACGAGGAACTGTTCTACTTCGAGGAGCGCGAAGAGGTCGGCGACTGGTTCGCTCGCCATGGCTGGGCCGTGACGGTGAGGCCGGCCGACGAGCTGATGGCCTCCTACGGCCGCAAGCCTGCCCACGAGGTCGCCGACCAGGTGCCGGGGAACTTGTTCGTGGCCGCGCAACGCGCGTAGCGGTTTTGCGCCGAGCCACAGTTGCACGTTCGGTGATCCCACGCTCAGCGGACCGGCGGGCTGAAACGCCTACGCCTTTTCGTCAACGCCTCGCGTGCGCCATTTCCGAAATCCGTGCCGAGCCGCGAACGCGCCGATGATGGCGCTCACGCACCACACCGCGATCGCCGCATACGCCAGCGGCGACGACAGGTGCCCGATGGAGGCGCCCAGCGCGGTGTACGCGAAAGCCCTTGGTGCCGAACCGATCAGCGAGCCCACCGCCATCTGCCACAGCGGAACCCCGAACGCCCCGAACGCGTAGGAGGCGAGCGCATCGGAGATGCCCGGCACGAATCGCTGCCCCACGACCGCCCACAGCCCGCCCCGTTCGATCACCGAGTCGATGCGGCCGGCGCGTTCCTGCCCGAGCAGGGCCCGCGCGCTGTCCCGGCCGGCCCGGCGGCCGACGCGGCTCGCGACCACCGCGGTGCCCACCGCCGCGCCCAGCGTCACGAAGACCCCCAGCAGCGGACCGAACAGCATCCCGCTGCCCGCCGCCAGGATCGAGCCCGGCACGAACAGCGCGCCGAGGACCGCCGACACCACGGCGTAGGCCAGCGGCGCCGCCGGGCCCGTCGCCGAGACCGCGCGCCGTATCGCCTCGATGTCGATGACACGCGCCACGGCCACCAGGTAGAACATCGTGGCCAGGAACGCGCCGAACAGCGCGAGCCGGATGATGTGGCGGAGCCGGGATACAGGTGGGGATTCCTCGTTGTCGACCATGCTGATGGCAATTCTTCCGCACCCGGCAGTGGCGATAACGTCATCCTTGGCTTGTGCTTCCGCGCTTTATGATCCAGCGATGCCAGAATTGAGTATGCGCACTACCATTGATCTTCCCGACGACCTGCATAGACAGGCGCTGGCAATCGCGCGAGACACCAACCGCACCTTCAGCCAGACGGTCGGCGACCTCGTCCGCCGTGGTCTGGAGTCCGGCGGGACCACCGTGATCTCCAGCGATCCCCGGACGGGGCTGCCCCTGGTTAGCGTCGGAAGAATCGTGACGTCAGAGGACGTGCGCTCATCACAGGATCAGAGATGAGAAGCGACGGCGCCGTTCTCCGCGAGCGTGCTCATCGACGTACGTCGAGCGTCTGTGTCGCAACGCTTGTCATAAGCCGAGCGGTCTGCAGCCGGCGCGCCAGGCCGCTCGCCCGCACCGCCCGCCGGCCGATCGCGGCGCGCACCGACGGCTCAGAACCGACCACCCGGACCTTGACCTTGGCGCGGGTCACCGCGGTATAGAACAGCTCTCGGGTCAGCAACCGCGAATCCTCGGGCGGCATAAGGACCGTCACCTCGGCGGCCTGGCTGCCTTGGCTCTTGTGGATCGTCATGGCGTGCATGGTCTCGATGTCCGACAGCCGGCTGGGGGCGAAGTCCAGCGGTCCGGTGGCGCCGGCGATGACGGCCCGTAGCCCATCGGGGCCGGCCACCACCACCCCGGTGTCGCCGTTGTAGACCTTGAGCCCATAGTCGTTGGCGGTCACCAATAATGGCCGGCCGGCGTACCACGCCGAGAACGCGGGCTGACCCGTCTCCTCTGTGAGCCAGCGCTCCACCTGCCGGTTCCAGTGCGACACCCCGTACGGACCGCGCCGGTGCGCGCACAACAGCCGGTGCTCGTCGAGCGTGGCCAACGCCGCCCCGGCGGCGCCGAGCACCGCGGCCTCCCGCGCCCGCAGCGCGTGGGAGACCAGCACGTCGCGCAACCGATCGGCCGGGTGGTCGGAGTCGATCCACTCGACGTGCTCCCCGCCGGCACGCAGCAGCGCCACCACCCGGTCTTGGTCGCCGGTCCGGATCGCCTCGGCCAGCGCGCCGATCGACTCGCCGAATCGATGGGGCGTGCGCAGGGCGGCGACCCGGATGTCGCGCCGGGCGGCCAGCCCCTCCACCAGGTCCGCGAGGACGGCGCCGGCCTCCACCGAGGCGAGCTGGTCGGGGTCGCCCACCAGGATCAGCCGGGTGTCCGGGCGCACGGCCTCCAGCAGCCGGGCCATCATGGTCAACGACACCATCGACGTCTCGTCGACGACGATCACGTCGTGCGGCAGCCGGTTGCCGCGATTGTGCTTGAACCGCACCGACGTATCCGGCCGCGAGCCCAGCAGCCGGTGCAGTGTCGTGGCCCGCAGGCCGGCCAGGCGCGCCCGGTCCGCCGCGTCTTCGAGATTCTCGACCTCGGCGGCCACCGCCTCGGCCAGCCGCGCCGCCGCCTTGCCCGTCGGCGCGGCCAGCGCGATCCGGGGCCGCGGGACGCCGGCCTGCTCGGCCTGGCCGACCAGCAGGGCCAGCAGCCGCGCCACCGTCGTGGTCTTGCCGGTGCCGGGGCCGCCGGTCAGCACCGTAACCGCCTGCGACAGCGCGATTTCGGCGGCCGTTCGTTGCTCGTCGTACCGTGGCGACGGGAACAGCCGCTCCAGGGCGGGCACGCCGCCCACCGAACCGGATACCGAGAGCGCCAACAGGTCGGCGCACACCTGCTCCTCCTCGAGCCAGTACCGATCCAGGTAGAGCAGGTCACCGAACAGCCGCAGCGCGGGCGGCGACCCGAGCAACGGGCTGGCCCGCACCGCGGTCAGCCAATCGTGGGCGCCGGGCCACGGCAGCTCGGCCATGCCGAGCTGCGCCGCCACCGCCCGCAGGTCCACACACACCGAACCGCCCCGCAGCGCGCGCACCACGAGCGCGATCGCCAATGCCACCCGCTCGTCGGGCTCGCCGGCGAGCGCGGTAAGGCGCTGCGCCACATGGACATCCGCTGCCTCGAAGACGCCGGCATCGCCGAATTGCCGCAGCAGTCCGTCGATCGCCTGCACCGTCACGCGGCCGCCCTCCCCGCGTCGAGCAGATCCGACAACCCCGCAACCAGGGACGAGGGCGGCCGCCAGCTGAAAACCCCGGATGGATGCCCGTCGACGAGAGGCGTGTCCGCCCCGCACATCCCGCGCACAAAGAGGTAGAGGACACCCCCGAGATCGCGGGCGGGATCGTAGTCGGCCACCCGCCACCGCAGAAACCGGTGCAGCACAACGCTGTACAACAGCGCCTGCAGCGGGTAGTCGGAGTGCAGCATCGCCTCGGCCAGTCGCGGCCGGTCGTAATCGGCGGACGTCAGCGGCCGCTCCGGATCGCCGAGCCAGTTGGTCTTGTAGTCCACCACCACATAGCGATGCCCCGCGCCGTCGGGAATGCGCAACACGGCGTCGACCGAGCCGGTGAGGTAGCCGCGCAACGACTGGGCGCCCAGCACCGGGCCGGTCAACCGATCGGCGTAGGAGGCCAGCGCATCGCCGGCGGGCAACTGCTCGCGCAACAACGCCCCCACATCCGCCAGCAGAATCTCCGGTGCCGCCGCCCGCAGATCGCCGCCGGCCAGCGGAAATTCAAAATCCAACTCCCGCAACCGATCGCGCAGGCCGATCTGCCGCAGCGTCAAACCTCCGGCCAGCGGGCCCAACGGGGTGTCGTGCATCGGCACCAGCGCGTCGGCCAGCACCTCGGGCGCCACGTCGACCGGCCACCACACCGAGTGCTTCCGAATCTGCGCCTTGAGCTCGCCCGCCAAATCGGCGGCCAGCGGGTCGGCGGTCTCCAGCACCGCGTGCACCAGGGTGCCGAACTTCGCGCCCGTCGGCAGGTCTGCCATCGGCGAGGGCAGCTGCGGCCCGGAGGCGTTCTCCGACAACGGAACTGCGCCGGATTCGTCATCGAGCTCGGTGATCTCGGGCTCGCTGCTCACCCCGGCGGAGGCTGAGGTTTCCGTCACCCGGATGAGACCGGAGTAGGACGTGCGCCGCCAGTCGGTGTCGATGGTGCGGTGGAAGTGGCGGTAGTCCAGGTCCGACGACACCGGCTCGAGCGGCATCGACGGCAGGGCGCGGGCCACCACCGACTCCTCGATCACCGGGCCGCCCGCCGCCTCCCATTCCCGCAGCCGCGCCATCGCGTCGTCGTCGGAGATCTTGGCGGGCTCACAGCGGTCGGGGACGAACGACTCGCCCGGCCGGCGGCCGCGCAGCAGTCGTGACAGGCCGCCGTTGGGCTCGTCGTAGGCCGGCGACCACCACGCGACCACCTGCGACTGCGCCCGGGTCATCGCGACGTAGGTAAGCCGGCTCGCGTCGCCGGCGTCCTCCTGGCGCCCGAGCGTCTCGACCCTCGGGAAGTCGGGACTGTCGCTGCCGCCGACGTGCAGGCAGCGCACCCTGTGGTCGTGGAACAGCACGATGTCGCGTTTCGGCACACTGCGGTTGAATGCGAACGGCAGGTACACGATCGGGTACTGCAGCCCCTTGCTCACGTAGACCGTCATGATCTGCACGGCGGCCGCGTCGCTGTCGAGCCGCCGGTTGCGTTCGGTCGAGCCGCTGCGCTCGTCGCGCTGGCGGCGCAGCCAGTCGCGCAGCGCGGGCAGGCTGTAGTGCTCGCGGTGCGCGACGTCTCCCAGCAACTGCGTGATGTGTGCCAGGTCGGTCAGGTGGCGCTCGCCGTCCTGCCAGGACAGCACGCGATCGCCCATGCCCAGCAGCTGCGCGGCCTCGAAGATCGCCGCGACACCGCGTTCGCGGGCATGCCCCGCCCACTCCCGCAACGTTTCCGCGACGCGGTCGGTCAGCGCATCACCGCCGGCCGCCAGCGATTCCGCGGTCTCGCCGAAGAACATCGTCGCCGCCGCGGCGCGGACCATGCCGGGCCGGTGCGGCTGATCGAACGCCTCCAGCAGGCACAGCCAATCCTCGGCGGCGTCCGACGTGAAGACGTCGGAGTCGCCGGTGTACACCGCCGGAATGCCCGCATCGCACAGCGCCCGAAAGCAGGCGGCGGCATCCTTGTGCCTTTCCACGATCACGGCGATATCGCGGGCCTGCAACGGCTTCCCGTCGAATGTCGCCCCGGCGGCGAGCAGGGCGCGGATGTCGGCGGCCAGGTCGGCGCCGATGTGCCGCCGCAAACCCTCGATTGGCATGTTCGCCAAACCCCTGCGGCCCAACGTCGTTCGCGGCACCACCCGTAACCGGAACGGATCGTTGTGGGGGGCACCGGCAAGGCGGTGGCCCTGATGGTGCGCCTCGACTTCGCCGACCACGATCGCGGGGTCGCCGAGCTGCGCGCCGCGCAGCACCACCTGCAGGCGTTCGACCAGCGCCGCGTCGCTGCGCCAGTTGGTGCCCAGCGTCTTCTTGTCGCCCGCGGTCTCGGCCGCCCGCAGGTAGGTGTCGATGTCGCCGCCGCGGAACGCGTAGATGGCCTGCTTCGGGTCGCCGATCAGCACAACGGTGGAGCGCCCGCTGAACGCACGATCGATGACCTGCCACTGCACCGGGTCGGTGTCCTGGAACTCGTCGACCATCACGATCGGCCAGCGTTGGTGCATCCGCACGCGGGCGGGTGAATCGCCGGTGGCCAGCGCGTCCGCCAGCCGGCTCAACAGGTCGTCGTAGCTCAGGACGCCCAACTGCCGCTTGCGGGTATCCAGTTCGGCGAGCACATCTTTCGCGAATGCGACGCACACCGCCGCCCGCGAGCCGGGTTCGGGGTCCAGCGGCCGCAGCTGCGCCGACGGGTTGTTGGCCACCTCGCGGGCCAGGCGCAGCGCGTCGCGGTACGCCAGCGGCGGATCGTCGCGCTGTTGGCCGAAGTGGGCCAGGTACAGGTCGTCGACGATCTCGGTGACGAGCTCGTCGAGGCTCTCGATCAGGGTCACGTTCGCGGTGGTGTCGCCGGCCACGCCAAGCGAGCGCAACACCAGCTGGCAGAACTGATGGGTGGTCGCGATGGTCGCCGCATCGAATCCGGCCAGCGCGTCACGGAGGCGCTGCCTGCGGGCCGCGCGCTCGTCGTCGGTGCCGTCCAGCAGGTGGGCGATCAACTCATTGTCGCCGACCAACGACGGATCCTCGAATGCCGTTACGGCGGATACGATTTGACACCGCACCCGCTCGCGCAGTTCCTGGCTGGCGGCCCGGCCGAAGGTGATGAGCAACATCTGGTCGAGCGTTGCCGCGCCGTCGGCGAGGTAGCGGGTCACCAGCCCGGCCAGCGCGAAGGTCTTGCCGGTGCCCGCGCTGGCCTCCAGCACCGTGGTCGAGCGGTCGGCCGGCAGCGGGCCGAGCAGGTCGAAGCGCTCCATCTAGGTCGGCCTCCGTTCGGCGCGCAGCATCGGCAGCCAGAGGCGCGCGGCGTAGGCGCCGAGCCGGTTGTCTTCGCCGTCGTACTCCTCACCGGGCCGCGGGGCCTGCATCAGGTCCTCCAGCCGTGCGTTCCTGCCCCAGGCCCGCACGTGCGCGGGGGCCTCGTTCTCGCCCGGATAGTTAGCGGATTTCCAGCGATATTCCGCCTCGCGGACGGGGTCGTCACCGCAATGCCGGGCCGCCGCCCAGGCATAGGATGTCTTGACGGGCAACGGAATCGGCTCCCGGCGCCCGGCGTCGTAGATCGCCACCAGGTCGCGTAAGACATCGACGGGATCGCCCGCCGGCCGCCCCAGCCCCTCCTCCCGCGGCGTGGTGCCGCGCCGGGCGCGGCCGAGGCACACCGCCGTCCAGTCGTGGCCGGGGTCGTGAGCGATCAACGCCAGCAACGGGATCCACGATTCGAGCAGGTGCTTCCCATCCAGCCTGGAATAGGTGACCGAAACCAGCCTGTCGCCGTACACCGGCGACACCGTGCCGGTGAGGCGGCGCCCGGGGCCGAGCTCGACGTCGACGTCGTAGGCCCGTGCGTCCGCCCGCCGATGCCGCCGCGCTGCGGTCGCGAGCAGGGCGGCCTGATCGCGAATCTCGGCCGCCTTGCGCCAGCCCAGCTGGCCCGGCGGCAGCGTGCCCCGGCGCCACTCGGCCTGGCGCGCGTCGTCGGGCGTCATGCCGCGCAGGATGTCGCCGAGCATCCGGTCGCCGACCGTCCACTCCTCGAGGGCGTTGAGGTCGACGGGCATGGCGTCCTGCACGCCGTCGACGTCGCGGGGCAGCGTGAATTCCAGGGCGCGGAAGAAGCCCTTCACCGGATCCTTGAAGAAGTCGACGAGGTCGGCGAGGATCACGTCGTCGGGCGGCGGTGGCGGCAACGGCCCGGAGATGAACGGGGGCCGCTCACCCCGTTGGCCGCCGGCCACTCGCGCCGCGCGCAGCACGGTCTTGTCGAAGCTGAACGGGACCTTTGGCACCAGCGCGCCGGGCTTGACGTTGTCAATGTCGAACGGCTGCAACGGATGCGTGACGAGGACGCGTTCGCAGACGCCGTCCGGCACGGTCAGGTCGAGGGTGTCCAGCAATTCGGCCAGCGGCACCGCCGGCGGGCGCGTCTGGCCGGAGTATTCGTTGGCGCCGGTGTAGGTGATCACCAGCTTCTCGGTGGCCGCGCCGATGGCGTCGAGCAGCAATTGCCGGTCCTCCGAACGGATGTCGCGTTCACCGGTCATCGGGTTGCGCGCCAGCACGTCGTCGCCGTCGACGACGCCCACGCGCGGGAACACCCCGTCGTCGAGGCCGACGAGGCACACCACCCGGTGCGGCACCGAGCGCATCGGCACCATCGTGCACACCGTCAGCGTGCCGGTGCGGAAGTTGGCCCGAGTCGGGCGCCCGGAGAGATGCCGGTCGAGCAGGGCGCGGACGTCGGGCAGCCGCAACACCGTGTCCGCGCGCGTGCCGGCGTCGGCCAGCACCTGGGCGAACTCACGCTGCATCTGGCTGGTCTGCCAGAGGTCCGAATCGTCGACGCGGGCCAGCAGGGTGATCCCCTCGGTGAGGGCGGCCAGCCACTCGCGCAGCGGCCGCGCCCCGGTGAGCGAGTCCACGACGTGTTGCAGCCGGCAGACGAATTCGGCCAACTGCCCGGCCAGCTGGACGCGGTTGCTGCTGACGTCGTCCAGGGGGAGGGTGGCGTCGATCCAGGCGTGCGAGTCGTCCGACATCGCGACCCCGGTCAGCACCCGGTCGATGCCGAAACGCCAAGTGTTGTGGACGAAGTCGACGTGATACGGCCGGCGGTGCTCCTGGTCGAAGCCCCATCGGATGTTCGCCTGCCGAACCCAGCGGGCGATGGCCTCCAGGTCGTCGTCGGTGAAGGCGAAGCAGGCGCGCACCGGTGCGGCCTCGGCGAAGTCGAGCACCTCGCTGGCGGTCACCCGGCTGCCCGCCAGCGCCAGCAGCTGCGCGGCCAGGCCGAGGAGCGGATTGGTCTGGATCGGCGAGCGGTCGGCGAGCCGCACCCGCAAGCGGTGGGCGGGATGCGCGCCGTGCACCACGTCGCCGAGGCCGAAGTCGGCGACGATCAGCGCCGCGTAGGTCTCGATGTCCGGGCACATCACCAAAATGTCGCGCGGCTGAAGCGTCGGGTCGTCTTGCAGGAGGCCGAGCAGCACCTCGCGCAGCACATCGACCTGGCGGGCCGGGCCGTGGCAGCTGTGTATCTGGACGGAGCGGTCGTCAGCTGCGAGCTTGCGCCCTTGGGGCCGAACGGCATTGGCCGCGATGTCGGACTGCAGCCAGCCGAGCAGCGTGTCGGGGCGGCCCGGGCCGGGAAGATATTCGTCGGTCCGCGGATCCGTCGGCAGGCTGCGTTGCAGCTCGCGCAGGTCTCGCCCGAGCGTCGCCAGCAGCGGATGTCGCACGTCGCGGTGGCTGACGTCGGCGCGGCGGGGAATCGCGCCGTGGGCGCCGGCGAGCGCCCGCCAGAGTTCGTCGCTGGGATGCGGCAGCCACAGGTGCAGGTCGTGGTGGGTCGCCAGCGCTTCGAGCAACTGCACGTCGGTGCACGCCAGGCGGGTGTGCCCGAACAGCGACAGCCGTGCCGGCAGGTCGCTCGGCCCTTCCCGCAGCCGCTCGACGGTCTTTTCGTGGTGCACGTGCGGGGGGTCGGCTTGCACGCGCCGGACCAACGCCCGCCACAGTTCCGGCTGCCAGCGCAGGTCCTCGTCCAGGTTCTCCGTGTCGCCCGCCAGCCAGTCGGCGAGCAATTGCGGGCGTTGCCGGGCGTACGACGCGAACAGCCCCGCCAGCCGACGCGCCGTCGCATACCGTCGGCCCCGGCGCAGC
>NZ_LZKK01000020.1 GCF_001672815.1 Mycobacterium sp. E796
GCGCAGGCCCCGCCGATCATGGCCACCGTCTCGGCGGGGGAACTGACCGGGGTGCTGCCAAAACCGAAGTAGATCGGCGGCTTTCCCGCGGCGATCCACGATGCGACCTCATCGTCGGTCTCGGCGGCCAACTCCAGGGTCAACGAACCCACGAAGGGGCGCTTGCCATTCCACTCCGCGGCCAGGCCGGGGAACATCGCCTGGTCGTAGGCCTGGATTTCGAGCGTTCCGCCGTCGGCCATCCGCTGCCACGCGGGAACCGTCGTGGGCGGCAGACCCAGCTCGCGGCGCTGCGCGTCCTCGTCCGCCTTGGTGAAGCGGGAATACAGCCACCAGCCCGCCGACAGCGTGGTGCGGACGATCGGCGCCGGCGACGGCAGAAACGGAACGCCGATCTGACCGTTGACCCGCACCGGGAAATGATGCAGCCCCGCCACCGGAATGTCGTAGTATTCCGCGACATTCGCCACCACCCCGTGGTAGGTCTGGCCCGTCAGCAGCAGGTCCGCCCCGTCGGCCAGCGAGGTAAGCGTCCGGCTCATCTCCGCCCAGCCCTCGACGAAAAGCGACTTGAAGGTGCGCATGAAGTCGGCCGGGTTCTGGGGCTTGAAGGCGTTGTGGGTGAAGTCGGCGACCGCCACCACCTGCTCGCGCGTGTCCGGCCCGTAGGAGACGGCGGGCACCCCGGCCGACTCTACGAAGTCAACCAGGTTGGGCGGCACCGCCATTCGGACATCGTGGCCCCGGCGCCGGAGTTCCACCCCGACCGTGGCACCGGGCTCGATGTCGCCGCGGGTACCGTGGGCCGCCAAGACAAACTTCATCGACGGAGCTCAGCCTTCCACTTCGCTCGAGGACGAAGCGCTTCGTAGCTTACCTGGCTACGCGAACCGGCATCTCGGCCAGCTTGCCCGAGACGACCCGGTCGAACACCGACTTCAAGGCCTCCGTGTAGCGAATCACGGATTCGCGGGCGACCGGGTTGTTCGGGTAGGACACCATGATCGAGACCTCGTCGAACAGCCGGAAGACCGTCGAGTACATGTACGCCGGGCTGCGGCCATCGGTGAACGCGGTCGCGTTCACGCCGTCCAGGGCGGTGGCGACGATGCCGGACAGGGGAGGAAGGCCCGCGTCCATGTAGCTCATCATGGTGAACTGGGGTCCGTGCTTACGTAGCCAGGGCGCCAATTCCAGCACGCGGTCGAACGGCACGTTCGCCAGATCCATGTTCGCGTCGAAGGAGGCCTGCGCGGCGCGGGCCGTTTCCTCGAACGAGTTCGGGTCGACGGGAACGGTGAACGGCACCACACCGGTGAACCAGCCCACCGTCATGAAGTCCGCCGGGCTCTTGCGCTTGTCGGTGGGGGTAAGCCCGTAATACGTTTCCGCGCCGGTCAATTCGTATTGAGCCAGGGCGGCGCACGCGAACAGGCCACCGCTGAACCGGGCCCCCGCCTGCCGGCACAGCGCCTCGAACTGGGCCGTTTGGTCGGGACCGAGCAATCGCTCGACATGGGTGTCGCCGCCGCACGGAATCGACTGGTCGCCCAGCGGCAGCGGGAAGTCGGGCAGGGTCCCGCCGTTGGCTTCGGCGAACTCGATCCACTTGCGCACCTCCGGGGACTCCAGCGTCATCCCCGACACGATGTTGTGCTCCCGCATGCAGAAGTCGTCGTAGCTGGCCGCCGGCGGCAGCGAGACCGGCGCCTTGCCCTCGATGAGCGCGGTGTAGTTCATCAAGATCTCGACGTACAGCCCGGCGAGCAACATCGGATCGCAGTGCAGGTGGTCGACGACCGCATACAGCGCGAAGTGGTCCTCGTGCTGGACGATGCCGAACCGGAAGCAGTCCCATTGCAGCGGATCGGGCGTGGCGAGCACGTGTTCACGCCACTCGAGCTCCGTCATCACGCCGTACTCCTTCGCGACGAAGTTGATGTCGCGCGGGTTCTTCAGGGTGTGCCGGACGATGTTCTTGTCGTCGGTGTACTCGAACCAGCTGTGGTACGTCGCGTGGCGGCGCAGGTGCGCGTTGATGACGTAGGTCATCGCGCGGATGTCGCAGCGCCCGGGCACATCCCAGGACCCCATGATCGCGCGCGAATAATCCAGCCCACGCTCACCGAACTCGACGAACCCGCGAAGGTGACCCGCCTGCATGGAGCTGGGCGGCACCGGGCTCACCGGCGCCTGCCGAGCCTTCGCGATGCAGCCGGGCGTGGGCTGCCACGTTACGACCGAACCCGCGCCCGGGTACCAGTCGTACGCGTTGCCCACTCGCAGGCTGTCGTGCTCAGAGCCTCCACCTATGAACACGTTTCCCTCCTTAAATACCGGCCTAAGCAGTGCAGTCGACTTTGACGTAGGACCTATCTCACGCGGGTGCCGCAGCGTCCTCCTTAGGAGCCAGCTTCGAAAACAGGTGATCCGCCAAGCCGCGCACCGTGGTGATGTCGGCCGAAGTGATGCGTACCCCCGTCTGCGCCTCGATGTGCGTGCGCAATTCGAGATTGCCCAGCGAGTCGAGGCCGTACTCGGAAAGTGGGTGGTCCACGTCGATGTTGCGGCGCAGGATCAGGCCGATCTGCTCGGAGAGCAGGCGCCGCAGCCGGGTGGGCCACTCGTCGAGCGGCAGGTCGGACAGCTCGGCGCGCAGTTTGCTTGAGCCCGAGCGCTTTTCGCCGGCCGACTTGAACATCTCGAGGAACTTGCTGCGTTCGGCGAAGGATGCGATCCACGGTGTCCCGATGAGGGGGCTGTAGCCGGTGTACGCGCGGTCGTGACGCAGCAGCGCCTCGAACGCGTAGGCGCCCTCGTCGGGAGCGATCGCGGCGCCGCTGCCTTCGGCGAAGTCCGCCCCGCGGCCGATCTCGCCCCAGGCGCCCCAGGCGATCGCGGTGGCCGGCAGGCCCTGCGCGCGCCGCCAGTGGGTGAAGGCGTCCAACCAGCTGTTGGCCGCGGCGTAGGCGCCCTGGCCCGGCGAGCCCAGCAGGGCCGCCGCCGACGAGAACGAGCAGAACCAGTCCAGCTCCGCCGATGCGGTGGCCTCGTGCAGGTTCCAGGCGCCGTACACCTTTGGCGCCCAGTCACGGTCGATCAGCTCATCGGTGATGTTGGTCAGGGTGGCGTCCTCGACCACAGCCGCGGCGTGCAGCACGCCCCGCAACGGCAGCCCGGTGGCGGTCGCCGTGGCCACCAACCGCGCTGCGACGTCGGCCTGGGCGATGTCACCGCACTCCACGATCACGTCAGAACCTATCGCTCGGACGAGCTCGATCGTTTCAAGCGCCTTCTGCGAGGGCTCGGAACGCGACGTGAGCACGATCCGGCCCGCCCCGGCCGCGGCCATCTTCTCGGCCAGGAACAGCCCGAGGCCGCCCAGACCACCGGTGATGATGTAGGAGCCGTCGCGCCGGAAGACCGGTGCCTGCTCGGGCGGCAACACCACGCTGCTGCGGCCGGCCCGCGGGATGTCGAGGATGAGCTTGCCGGTGTGCTCGGCCGCGCTCATCACGCGAATAGCGGTGGCCGCCTCGGAGAGCGGGTAGTGCGTGCTCTCGGGCATCGGCAGCACGCCCTCGGCCGTAAGCCGGTAGACGGTGCTCAGCACCTGGCTGACCTGACTGGGGTGGCTGACGGACATCAGGCCCAGGTCGACGCCCCAGAACGCCAGGTTGCGACGGAACGGGAAGAGACCCAGCTTGGTGTCCCCGTAGATGTCGCGCTTGCCGATCTCGACAAACCGTCCGCCCAGGGCGAGCAGCTTGATCCCGGCCAGCTGCGCGGCACCGGTCACCGAGTTGAGCACGATGTCCACGCCGTAGCCGTCGGTGTCGCGCCGGATCTGCTCGGCGAACTCGACCGTGCGCGAGTCGTAGACGTGCTCAATTCCCATGTCGCGCAACAGCTGTCGACGTTGCTCGCTGCCGGCCGTGGCGAAGATCTCCGCCCCCGCC
>NZ_LZKK01000021.1 GCF_001672815.1 Mycobacterium sp. E796
GAGTCGGCCGGGATGCCTGCCGTCTCCTACGGGCCGGACACGCGCGAGCAGGTGGTGGCGGTCGCCGACTTCACCCACAACGCCTTCAAGCCCCAGAACCCGGCCGACTTCATGCGCACCTTCAAGTCGCTTTTCGTCGAGGGCTGGGCGGAGATGAGCCGGACGCTTACCTCGCTGGCCGACGGGGCGGACCTGCTGCTGACGGGCCAGACCTACCACGGGGTGGTGGCGAATGTCGCGGAATACTACGACATTCCGGTGGCGGGGCTGCATCATTTCCCGGTGCGGGTCAACGGTCAGATCGGCGTTCCGTTTCTGCCGTCGCCGGCGCCGATCGTCCGCACCACGCTGTCGGCGGGCTGGTGGCTGTATTCCCGCTTCACCAAGGCGGACGAGGACGCGCAGCGCCGCGAGCTGGGTCTGCCGCCCACGACGGTTCCCGCGTGGCAGCGGATGGCCGACGGCGGAACGCTCGAAATCCAGGCCTACGACCAGGCGATGTTCCCCGGCCTGGCCGCGGAGTGGAATGGCAAGCGCCCCTTCGTGGGTTCGTTGACCCTGGAGTTGGCCGCCGAGACCGACGATGAGGTCGCATCGTGGATCGCCGCGGGAAAGCCGCCGATCTACTTCGGTTTTGGCAGCACCCCGGTCAGTTCCCCCGCCGAGACGGTGGCCATGATCGGCGGGGCCTGCGC